>JALWDV010000861.1 GCA_027036755.1 Anaerolineae bacterium | reverse complement strand
CCTATATGATTAGCTGGAATAATCACAATATCATCAACAGCATCAGGGTAGACAATAGTAATAGTTGCTTGGTTACTTACATCTCCTGAAACCTCTCGCACCACATACTTAACTGGTGTTGGACTATCTTTAAATCCATCTTGTGGAGTAAATGTTATTGAACCATCAATATTTGTACTCCATGTACCTTCACTTTGAATAGTCACACTCTCTACCTCATCTCCTGTTATAGAATCAATCAATCGTAGAGAAGCTTTATCTAGTGGTGTTGATGTAGGAACATCATTTTCAAGAACAAAAATAACTACCTGTCTACCCACTTCTGCATTAACCTTGTCATCTTTTGCTAATGGTGGGTAATCTACCTCAACATCTGCGAAACTTTCATTACCCTGTGTATCTTGCACAGAATAAGAGATTGGTGTTGGGTCACCTGTAAATCCATCTTTTGGTGTAAATGTAATTGCTCCACTCTCTAGGTCTACACTCCATACACCCTCATTTGGAACAGTTAATTTTTTACCATCACTACTAAGTGTTGCACCATCTAATGTTGAGGTAATTTTAACTGTTTTAGGGTCAAAACTGTATGAGCCTTCTATATCGTTAGCTAAAACATCTACAGTAACATTTTTACCTGTTTGCCCTCTCTTTATATCATTTGTAGAGACACCAATTATTACTTTTTTTAATCCTGCATCTACAGATGTAATAATCTCTGTTCCATTAATAACAACAGTATCAGTTCGTCCATTGGCTTTAACATCAGAATCTCTCTCTTCATCATTACCTCTATCTTTAAGTGTAAATATATAACCATCTGGAAGTTCAGAGAATCCTATAGTATAGTTTCCTTTTTCTACATTAGTAAAATGGTACTCTCCATTAGCATTAGTTTGTGTTGTCTGCACTACACCACCTTGTGCATCGTAAAGGGTAACTTTTACATCAACTACACCTTGCTCACCAATATCCTGAATACCATTACTTACACCATTAAGCTCATCAAAAAAGACTCTATCTCCAATAGTTGCTCCTTTATGATAAAGTCCCATATCTACACTTGAATTAATCTGGTCAGCTGTTAATGAAATTACATCCGTTCTTCCTGTTGAATCAGCATCAGAATCAATAGAGTCAACCTCTTGGTCTTGTGGACTTACAACATAACCAGCTGGTACTTTAAACTTAATATAGTAGTTAAAATTTGGGTCAATGTGTGGGAACTCATATAGTCCATTTTCATCTGTTGAGGTAGTTGATATTTTCTCATCTGTATCATTATTGTATAGGGTTACACTAACATTAGCAATACCACGTTCACCAATATCTTGAATACCATCTTTATTTAAATCTTCCCAAACAAGATTACCAAGAACAGCCTTTCCAGGAAGACAAACAGTTTTATAGATACCTAAATCCCAAGATAAATCATTAACTCCAGGAGGTAGAAGAGTAACCTCTGTTAAAATTTTTCCATCTTTTTCAAATCCATCAGAGTCATTTAAATCATTACTATTAACATCTTTTTTAGTAATAAGGTATCCGTAAGGAATATCTGAAAACTCTGCAAAATACTCCCCAGCAGATAAGTGTGTAAATAGGTAATTACCACTATCATCTGTTAACATAGACTTTTTAAAACTACTATTTGCAGAGAAGATAGTAACTTTAACATTTTTTACGCCTTTTTCACCAATATCTTGTAATCCATTATGGTTAGTATCTAAAAATACTCTATCTCCATAACTTACTAAATTTTGGTAAATACCCATATCAATAGTACTATCTTGAGTTCCTGCCTCAATAGTAAAGTTCTCTGTTCTACCACTTTTATCAGGGTTAGAGTCATTCTCTTTCGTACCTTTATGTGAATCTGTAATGGTGTATCCTGCTGGTGCAATAAACTTAATATAATATTTACCTGCTGGTATATCTTCAAA
>JALWDV010000860.1 GCA_027036755.1 Anaerolineae bacterium | reverse complement strand
GATGGTGGGGGTGGGGGTGATGGTGGGGACCAGATTAGGCCCGCCCGGACTGGGAGGATATGTCTCGACCCACTCGCCGCCGCCATCGATGGTGCGCGACCAGGGCGTATCGACCGAACTGTGATCATAATCCATCCGATCCGCCTCGGTGACGCCATCAGGAGCCAGCAGACGCACGCTGTCGCCATCATTGTTCAGAGCGATTTTCGTATCCTTGCGGAAGAAGAGCAGAAAACCCCTGGGCGGAATGGACGCGCCAGCGGGGATTGTGTAGGGGGATGAACCGCCCTCCCGGTCATCCAGACGCCATCCGCTCAGATCCACCATGACATCGCCCGGGTTGTACAGCTCGATATACTCGTCCAGATAATTGGCTTCGCCATCGCCATCGAAATCGATGGTTTTGGGGCTGGGCATGAATTCGTTGATGCGGACGAACTCCAGCGGGATAGGCGTGGGAGTGGGCGGCAGCGGGGCCATCCAGAAATCGTTGTCTGGATACTCGCCAGTGGCGGGCGTGTCATAGCGGATGCGGTCGGGCGGCATCAGAACGCCCGAGGGACTGCTGACGCCGCTCCATTGCAGCCCATCTTGCGCCGAGGGCCGCAGGAAGTAATGAAAGAAAAGCCCCTGCGCCGTATCGAACGCAATGCGCCAGGAGCCATCTCCGTGCACATAGCCATTGCTCAGCCAATGAATGTCACCGTCATCATCATAGCCATAAAGCCCGATGTTATGATCGGTGAGAATTTGACTTCGATCAGGCGGAACGCCCAAGTAGAGACGCCCGCTGAAGGTGAGCCGGGCTGCGGCGTTGGAGCTTCCGGGCGAGGGAGGATATTTCTCCGTCCACGCGGGCGCGCCATCCCCCATGCGCGACCAGGCCCCCCCCTTGCGAGCGCGGTCGTACCGATGGCTGTCGCGTAGCGAATCGTCCGGGGCCAGCAGCCGCACGACATCGCCATCGTTGTTCAGGCCAAAATTGCGGCGAAAGAGAAGCAACCCCCGGGCGGGAATGATGGTCCCCGCGGGGATGGCGTAGGGCCGCGTGCCGCCTTCGATATCATCCAACCGCCAGCCGCCGAGGTCCACCGAAAAATCGTTGGCGTTGTACAATTCGATGTATTCTCGCTGGCCCGAGAGGGGCGCGGGCATGTACTCGTTGATGAAAATGTTCGCCGGGATGGGCGTGGCGGTGGGTTGAAGCGTTGGCGCGGGCGCTGGCGTGCTGGTCGCCGTGGGCGTGGGGCTGACGCCGGGCGTGGGCGTGCCGGGCGGAACGGCGTTCACGCAATCTGCGTCATGCCATCCCAACCCGTCGAATGTATCTCTGGCAAAACCATTCCACTCGGCTGCCGGGTCGAAGGGATCGCCAGGATTGGCGTCGCCGCCCGAGATGAATCCTTTGCGCCGCAGCGTGTGATCTTTGGTCGAAACCCCGCCCGATCCCCATTGCGAGCCGGGATCGCCCAACGTATCGCCGATGAAATCGATGATCGCGCCATCTTTGACCAAAGCCACGCCATCATCGCCATTGAAATCGAGCTTCGTTGTCGTCAGATCCGCCGAAGCAGCGAAAACAGCGGCGTCATGCGCCACGACCAACACATCGCCAGCGTTCAACACGCCCGTCAGAGCGTAAGATTTATCGTAACTGGTTCCGCCATTGCGATAAATCCTGATCTCATACCCCGACATATCCTCATCCCGCCCCAGCCCGTTGAAAATCTCCAGGCCCTTGTTGTAGCTTGCGCCCTCGACATACTCAGAAAAAAACAGGGTCGAACAAGATTGGGGCGCTCCCCGCGCATTCGGAGTCCAGGCCCACATCATCATGGCCGCCAGCAAGCCCGCCACACACACGCTTGCAATTTCTCTACCGCGCACAATGCGTCTCCTTCTCGGGAAAGAAAACACAAGGGTAACTGCTAAGGTAGTCTGTCTG
>JALWDV010000859.1 GCA_027036755.1 Anaerolineae bacterium | reverse complement strand
TTTTTGCCCCCACCCCGCCCCTTCCCCGATACTCGCTGCGCTCGTGTTCGGGGTGGGAGATGACCATCTGCCCGACAGATTTGCAATCCAGCGGGCTCCTCCCCCTGCAAGGCGTCAGCCGAAGCGGGGGGGAGGCCGGGAGGGGGGCTTGTCACCAGGCCAAATTTGAAATTGCTGGACGTGTTTGGAGGGATTTTGACATTGTCCAACTACTAACGTGGCAAGGCCAAAAACCACGAAGACACGACGACATGAAGACACGAAGGGTTAGAAATAAGGATTTTCTTCGTGTCTTCGTGGCCTTTTTTCAGGAAAGCCAATGATTAAAGGCTAAATCAACGTGGGTTTCACTTTAATCATTACTCATCAATCATTGATTCGGGCATGATTGAGCGGAAGGTTGAGAGTCCAGCTCACCGTAGGTTATTTCCGATAATGTCGTCTAATGATTACGGCGTCGTGACGCCCATCTTCTGCAAGATGCGCCCGAACGCCGGGGCCATCTCCTCCCACTCGTGAGCGTCTGCGGCCAGAGTGACGACGACCAGCCGGTCCGCCCGACCATCGTTGATGACGAAAGCCAGGTCCTGAGCTTTGACCACGACAGGGATATCAGTTGTCTCTTCCAGGTGCGTGTAGGTTAGCAGCAGCGCCTGACGGCCATCCGTCAGCGTCGTCAACAGATGCTCCAGCTCGTGATAATCCCGCAACTGCTGCTGGCGGATTTTGGGCCAGGCGATGGCCAGGGGGGCGTCGGGCAGAGGAAGAACCGCGACCTCTTCGCGGGCCGGAAAGAGGGATGCGCTGTCGGGAGCGAAGACCTGCAGCGCCAGATCGTGAGGGGGTTGGGGGAGCCACTGCACGGGATAGGGAATGGCTGGCTCGTCCTGGGCCAGCGCCAGATAACCGAATTGCGACATCATCCAATCGCTGAAAAACCACCCCGCCACCAACAGCATGATTGCGACAAGCCACACCATGAGATTATTGGCCCGGGCCTGCCACTTGCCCGGCGGCTGAAACGCCTGGACATCGACAAAGGCTTCGTCAAAGCTCGTCATGGCCTGCCTCCTGTTCTGCGATGAGGGCTTCCCAGCTCTTTTTCAGGCTTTCCAGCTCGTCTTCGTCATCATGGTCATGGTCGGGAGAAGATGGCGGCGGGGGCGGCGATGGGCGTATTTCCAGTTGCTCGGTCTCGACCATCTGCATGACATCCGCCAATAACGATTTGGGCTTATTGGCCTCCTCTCTTATTTCGAGCAGCGCCGCCATGTCCATGAATGTGCGTCTGCTGCGATGAAGCAGCCAGTAAATGATGGCGAAAATGAAGATGGCGAATACGCCGGCAAAGATCAATGCGTCCAGGGATTGCAAAAAGATGTCGTTGGCCCGAATGACATTCAGAGCGAAGAAGAACATGGCATGGAGGATGACCGTCAGCAGCAGGCCCGAAGCCAGATAGAAGATGTTGGTGCGCCTGAACCGCTCTTGTCCCATGAAATACCCCAACAAAGCGCCCAATGCGGCGTATCCCAAAGCCTGTTCGCATGACAGTAAAACGCCCCGGCTTAGATTTGGGTGTCCGGACGAAAAAACGGTCAGCAGATTGAGCGCCGTAGCCACACCCAATCCGGCCGCAGCGCCGTAAATTGCGCCGTCTGTCAACGTCTGGAAAGCGCTGGTGGGATACACGCCGTAGCGCACAATCAGATAGATGAAAAACAATTCCAGCGGGGCGATGACCAGCAATCGCCCCAGCAATTCCGACCACCATGCGGTGTAAAGCCACGCATCGAGCTGAAAAACACGGGCGGTCAGGGGATTGACGGTGACGAAATAAAGCGCAGTCGTCACCAGCCATAGCAAAAACGCAGCCCGACGCACCCCGTTCCCCTTGCAATTTCCCATCGAAAAGGATAGTAACCAGATGAGAGCGGGCGTCACCGCCA
>JALWDV010000858.1 GCA_027036755.1 Anaerolineae bacterium | reverse complement strand
TCTCCCTCCCCCGAACACGAGCGCAGCGAGTATCGGGGGAGGGTCGGGGTGGGGGCAAAAAGGAGGCCGGGAGGGGTGAAAGCGCCTCCTTTCCGCTTGCGGATTCTAAATTTGGGCGTGGTTCATTCTCATTCAAAACGATCTTTACAATTTCTCCGTCAAACATCATACGTCAAACGTCAAAAAGAGCCTGTTTCGCCACGTTTTGACGTTTGACGCTTTACGTTTGACGTGCTTTACCAGGCGTTGACCCTATTGAAATTGTAAAGCTGAAGGAAGGACGAACTGAACCATGCCTAAATTTGAAATTGCTGAATGACGTAATGTGACATTGTCAAGCTATTCCCGATGGCCCGCGTCTCCCAGGCCACCAACTTCAAATCGGCATCGTAGTGGAAGACCATCTCCTGCGGCGGGCCCGCGGGATCGATGACGTAGGGGAAGAAGATGGCGTCGGCCTGGGGGATGGGCAGATGCGACACCTCATCCACGCGAAACCACTGCAGGCGGCCCTCTCGGCCATCGCCCCACTCCTCGCCCGGTTCCACCTGAGTGCGATAGACGAACATCAGCCACTGCCAGTCGGGATCGGGCGAAAGTTCGGTGATGACGGCCCGTAGCTCGGGATTGACAGCCTGCAGCCCCGTCTCCTCCCGCAACTCGCGGATGGCGCAGGCCCGGGGCGACTCTCCCGGATCGATCTTGCCTCCGGGCGCGATCCACAGGCCCAGGTTGGGCTCCTTGTGACGGTGGAGCATCAGCACCTGGTCATCCCGCTGGGCGTAGATGAGGGTGGCGAGGATAAAGCTGGACATGGGAGGGTGTGGGATATGTGAATTCTCGTTTTGGCGAGGTCAAAGAATATGATAGCTTCTAATCATCTGCCAGAGCATCTTCCCGGGAATTTTGCCACGAAATCGACTTGTATGCGAATTTGGACATGGTTCATTCTCATTCAAAACCATCTTTACAATTTCTCCGTCAAACGTCATCCGTCAAACGTCAAAAAGAGCCTTTTTCGCCACGTTTTGACGTTTGACGATTTACGTTTGACGTGCTTTGCCAGGCGTTGACCCTATTGAAATTGTAAAGCTGATGGAAGGACGATCTGAACCATGCCCGAATTTGTAACCGTTCCGTAAATAGAACGCAGATGACGCAGAAAAAGCTGATTCACGCAGATAAAAACAGATAAAGTTAGAATAAACTGCGAAAATCTGTGTGCATCAGAGGTTTCTGCGTTCCATTTTCGTTCGTTATGTGGTGAGCTATCGCTCATGGCGACTGTTCTGTAGCCTGGCGACTTCATCGCCGGGTAGGCAATAACCAAAATTGGACGCACCCAAATGGTTTTAGCCTCCGACGAGGTGAAAATGTTGCAATACCATCGCGATTTCTTTTATACTTGATGAGTGGTAAAACTCGTCAATCCGACACCATCCCAACATTCCATCCCATTTCTCTCACAGGAGGAGAAGAACCTATGCGCAAGTCAACATTGTTTATTCTGCTTGCCCTGTTGCTGGTGAGCGTTGTCGCGCTCAGCGCTTGCGGCGGCAGCAAGGCGACGCCCACCCAGGCCCCAGCCGAAGAAAAGCCAGCCGCCACTGAGGCTCCTGCACAGAAGCCCGCGGAAAAGCCCACCGAGGCCACCAAACCCGAGAAGAAGGCGTTCAAAGTCGGCCTCGTCACCGATGTGGGTCGCATCAACGACCGCAGCTTCAACCAGTCGGCCTGGGAAGGCGTGAAAATGGCCGCCGAGAAGTTGGGCCTGAGTGAAAACGACATCAAGTACATCGAGACCAAGGACGCCAAAGACTACGCCGATAACATCAACCAGTTCATCGAGAATGGTTACAATGTGATCATCAGCGTGGGCTTCGCCCTGGGCGACGCCACTCATGCGGCCGCGGCCGAGAATCCCGACATCATGTTCATCGGCGTCGATCAGTTCCAGGCCGATCCCCTGCCCAACTACGCTGGCCTCATCTTCCCCGAAGACAAAGCTGGCTATCTGGCTGGCGTGTTGGCCGCATCTCTGGACAAGACCGGCACCATCGCCGCCGTGCTGGGCACCGACCTGGTTCCCCCCGTCGTCGCCTTCAAGGAGGGCTATGAGGCGGGCGCCAAGGCCACCAAGCCCGACATCAAGATCATCTCCACCTATCATCCTGGCGAGCTTTCCCAGGCCTTTGTGGACCCCGAATGGGGCGCGGCCACGGCCAAGCAGGCCATGGATCAGGGCGCTGACGTGGTCTTTGGCGCGGGCGGCATGACCGGCAACGGCGCTTTGCAGGAAGTCGCGGCCGCTGCCGAGGCTGGCAAAGAAGTCTACTGCATCGGCGTGGACACCGACCAGTGGGAAACCCTGCCCGCTGCGCATCCCTGCCTGGTTTCCTCCGCCATGAAGCTCATCACCCCCGGCGTCGCTGATCTGATCGAGAAGGCCTACAATGGCGACTTCCCCGGCGGCAACTACGTGGGCGAGGTGGGCCTGGCCCCCTTCCATGACTTCGATGACAAGGTGCCTCAGGATGTGAAAGATCTGCTGGCCAAGACCAAAGAGGGGCTGATGGACGGCTCCATCGACACTGGCTACCATCCCGGCGGCGCGCCTGCCGAGGAAGAGAAGCCAGCGTCTGAGGAAGGCAAGAAGATCACCGTGGGCATGGTCAGCGACCTGGGCGGCATCGACGACAAGTCCTTCAACCAGACGGCCTGGAAGGGCATCGAAGACGCCATGAAAGACCTGCCCGTGGAAGGCGTGTTCCTGGAAAGCCAGCAGCAGACCGACTACGAGAAGAACATCAACGAGTTCCTGGCCCAGAAGAAGGACCTCATCATCACCGTCGGCTTCCTGCTGGGCGACGCCACCAAGAAAGCGGCTGAGGCCAATCCCGACGCCAAATTCGCCATCGTGGACTATCCCAGCGAGGCCCCCAACATCCGCGGCCTGCTCTTCGATGTGTCCGAGCCCAGCTTCCTGGCCGGGTATCTGGCCGCTGGCATGAGCCAGACGGGCGTGGTCTGCACCTATGGCGGCATCAACATTCCGCCCGTGGTGGAATTTATGACCGCTTTCCAGAATGGCGTGGATTACTACAACGAGAAGAACGGCAAGGACGTCACTCTATTGGGTTGGGATAACGAAGCCCAGGATGGCGCTTTCACCGGCAACTTCGAATCCACCGACGATGGCCGCCGCTTCGCGGAGAACTTCTTCGACGAAGGTTGTGACGTGATCTTCCCCGTGGCCGGGCCTGTGGGCCTGGGCAGCGCGGCCGCCGCCAAGGATCGCGGCATGATGATGATCGGCGTGGACACCGATCAGTACATCTCTGCTCCTGAGTTCGGCAGCGTGCTGGTCACCTCTGTGCTGAAGAACATGGACAAAGCCGTGTACGACACCATTGCCGATCTGGTCAATGGCAAATTCGAGGGCGGCGAGAATTACCTGGGCACGCTGGCCAACGGCGGCGTGGGCCTGGCCCCCTACCACGACTTCGAAGACAAGGTTCCTGATGAGCTGAAGGCCGACATCGAAGGCCTCATCCAGGACATCATCGATGGCAAGGTGTCTGTCAAGTAACGCCTCCATCCACATTCGCATTACCAGCGGCGGCGCTAGTTCACGGCGCCGCCGCTGTCTATTCGCATATCTTTGGTTGAACATCGACGTTTCGACCCCCTCATCGTACGAGGAATCAGTTTATGGCTCCGGTTCTCGAATTACGAAACATCACGAAGCGATTTCCCGGCGTTTTGGCGAATGATCACATCAATCTGAGATTGGAGGAAGGTGAAATCCTCGCCCTGCTTGGGGAAAATGGGGCGGGTAAAAGCACGCTGATGAATATCCTCTACGGGTTGTACGAGCCTGATGAGGGTGAGATTATTATCCGCGGCCAGAAAGTGGCCATCGAAGGGCCCGCGGACGCCATTCGGCAGGGCATCGGCATGGTGCATCAGCACTTCATGCTCATCCCCGTGCTGACGGTGACGGAAAATGTAATGCTGGGCGATGAATCCACCTACACGCCCGTCCGCATTCTCAAGCGGGATGAGGTCGCGGCCCGCATCAGGGAGCTTTCTGAACAGCACGGTTTGTATGTGGACCCCGACGCCCGAGTGCAGAGTCTTTCGGTGGGCGTTCGCCAGCGGGTGGAGATCATCAAAGTGCTCTATCGGGATGCGAATATCCTGATTTTGGATGAACCCACCGCGGTGCTCACCCCGCAAGAGGCGGACGAGCTGTTCGAGATTTTGCGTTCTCTGCGGAAGCAGGGCGTCAGTATCATCTTCATCAGCCACAAGCTGCGGGAGGTGCTGGAATTGGCGGACAGGGTCATGGTCATCCGCCGGGGCAAGGTGGTGGGCGAGACGAAGACGGAGGACGCTGATCAGGCCCGGCTGGCCGAGATGATGGTGGGGCGCCAGGTGGCGCTGACGGTGGAGAAAGGCCCGGCTCAGGTGGGCGATCCCGTGCTGAACATCGAAAATCTCTATGTCATGGACGATCGATTCCAGATGGTTGTGGATGGCGTGAGCCTGGAGGTTCACGCTGGAGAGGTGTTGGGCGTCGCCGGGGTGCAAGGCAACGGGCAGACCGAGTTCGTAGAGGCGTTGACAGGTCTGCGCCAGGTGCGCGGCGGCAAGGTGACCATCGAGGGCAAGGACGTCACCAACGCCACGCCCAGAGAGCTGGTCGAGGCGGGCGTGGCCCACATTCCTGAAGATCGTCAGGCGGATGGGCTAGTGTTGCGTTTTCCTGTGGCCGATAATTTCGTCATCAACACCTATTACAAGCCGCCTTTCGCCCGAGGTTGGCGCATCAATCGGGCCGCCATCGACGAACAGGCGCAACGTTTGATCGAGGATTTCGACATTCGCACGCCCAGCGCGTATGTGCCCGTTTCCAATCTCTCCGGCGGCAATCAGCAGAAGGTCATCGTCGCCCGAGAGTTCAGTCGCCCCATCAAGTTGCTTGTGGCCAACCAGCCCACTCGCGGCCTGGATGTCGGTTCCATCGAATACATCCATCAGCAGCTAATCAACAAACGGGATGCGGGCGTGGCGGTGCTGCTGGTCTCGGCCGAGCTGGATGAGATCATGGGGCTTTCCGACCGAATCGCAGTCATGTTCCACGGCAAAATCACCGCAGTGGTGGACGCCGCGGACGTCTCGAAAGAACAGGTTGGCCTGATGATGGCTGGCAGCAGCCTGGAGGAAGCGCTGAAGCAGGCTCCCGGCCGCTCCGATCGTCCCATCGAAGCTATTTTGTAACGCAACAGAACTGAACATCGAATACCGATCACACCGGAGTTTTTTATGGACGAATCATCTGTTTCTGCAGGCGCTTCTGAATCATCTAACGTTCGTTCGAAAAAGAAATCATCGAATTTGACCAGCGCCCTGGTCGTGCCGCTGCTGGCTGTTTTTACGGCGTTGGTCATTGGCGCTTTGCTCATCGCCTTCACCGATCCTGCGGTGCTGACCGCCTGGAAGAACTTCTTTGGCGATCCCATGGGCGCGCTGACGGCTACATGGAACAGCATCGCTGTGGCGTACGGGGCGCTGCTTTCAGGCTCGTTGGGTCTGGTGGAGATATGGAAGGCGTTGGGCGTGTGGCTGCATGGCGGCGGCACAGAAGCGCTCAGCGTGGCGCTGGTGCCCCTGGCCGAAAGCCTGACGACTTCAGTCCCATTCATCTTCGCTGGCCTGGCTGTGGCGCTGGGCTTCCAGGGCGGGCTTTTCAACATCGGCGTCGAGGGCCAGTTACTGGTCGGCGCGCTTTCTTCGGTTTATGTGGGCTATCATTTCCCTGGATTGCCTATTTACGTGCATCTACCCATGGCCATTATGGCTGGTTTTATCGGGGGCGCTATCTGGGGGGCCATTCCCGGCCTGCTCAAGGCGTACACCGGCGGGCATGAGGTCATCACCACCATTATGATGAACTGGATCATCATCAGCATTTCGGCCTGGCTGCTGAAGGTGGGCGGGCCTATGTCCCGAGGTGAATTGCCCATCACGCCCGAAGTGCTGCCTTCCGCCCAAATCCCCCAACTTTTTTCGACCCAGGGCAATCGCTTTCATGGCGGATTTTTCCTGGCCATCGTGGTTGCGATCCTGGTGTATTGGCTGCTCTACAAGTCCATCAAGGGTTTTGAAATCCGCATGTTGGGGGCGAATTTCAAAGCGGCGGTGTACTCGGGCATCAACGTCAAGCATCTGTGGGTGTTTGTGATGGCGCTGAGCGGCGCGTTGGCCGGTCTGGCGGGCACAGTGCAGGCGCTGGCCGTGGATAGATGGGTCGGCATGGGATTTTCTGGCGGCATGGGCTTCGATTCCATCGCCCTGGCGCTGTTGGGGCGTAGTCATCCGCTGGGGGTGGTGCTGGCCGCTCTCTTGTTCGGCACGCTGCGTAATGGCGCCACTCGTATGCAATCGGTGGCCCGTATTCCCATCGACATCATCACCATCGTCCAGGCGTTGGTCATCGTCTTCATTGCCGCGCCGGAGATCATTCGCTGGCTTTATCGTCTGCGCCAGCCGGAAGGCGAAGAGACTCCGGTCTTTTCCACCAATTGGGGCTCCTGATCGATTTTCATGGCTATTTTCATCATTCAACGAGTTAAGAGCTTATGACTGCAACGACTGCCAATACCCAAAGCGATTCCATGATGGCCTTGAAGAAGGAGCGGCGTCGGGCCATCGCCTTCGGCGTTTTCTTCCTTCTTGTCGCCGCGGCCATTCTCGTGCTGTTCGTCATCAATACGGATAACGAGATGATGAGCACGCTGAAGCTGAATCCCACCACCAGGAACAAGCCCATTCATGTGCCCGATCTGGTGCTGCCCACCCAACTGACGTTGATCGTACTGTTCATCATCACTGGGGCGATGGGCGCGTATCAGTTGGGGAAAGGCTTCAAGAACGCGGCCACCGCACTGGGCGTGGTGTTCCTCATTTTCATCGCCGCATTCCTGGTGTGGGCCACCCGCAACAAGGCTATCAACCTGTTGGGCATTCTCTCTTTCACCGTAGCTGCGGCCACGCCCATCGCCTTCGCCGGGCTTAGCGGCGTGATATGCGAGCGCTCGGGGGTGATCAATATCGCCATCGAGGGGCAGATGCTGGTGGGGGCCATGATCGCGGTGCTGGTGGCCAGCGTGACGGACAGCCAATGGCTGGGGCTGGGCGTCGCGATTATCAGCGGGGCTGTGCTGGGGGCGCTGCTGGCGGTGCTGGCTATCCGTTTTCTCGTGGATCAGATCATCGCGGGCGTGGCCATCAATATCTTTGGGCTGGGCATCACCAGCTTCATCAGCCAGCGCTACATGCAGCCAAACCCGGAGCTGAACACAGGGGGCGTCTTCCCCAAGATCGCCATCCCCCTGCTGTCGAAGATCCCCGTGATCGGGCCTATTTTCTTCAATCAGAACGCCATCGTCTACATCCTCTTCGCCACTGTCATTGTGATGCACTTCATGCTGTGGTACACGCGATGGGGACTGCGCACCCAGGCCGTGGGCGAACATCCCCGTGCCGCGGACACGTTGGGCATCAATGTCTTTCGCATCCGCTACATCAATGTGATCATCGGCGGCATGATCGCCAGCATTGGCGGCGCTTATCTCACCATCGGGTCGGTGGGGCGTTTCGATGAAAACATCACTGCTGGCAAGGGGTTTATCGGTCTGGCGGCTATGATCTTCGGGCAGTGGACGCCTCTGGGCACGTATGGCGCTTCGCTCATCTTCGGTTTTTCCGACGCTCTGCAAGCCAAGTTGCAGATTTTGGGCAAGGTGCAGGTGCCCATTCCCAGCGAGTGGCTGCTGATCCTGCCATATCTTATCACCATCATCGTGCTGGCGGGCGTAGTCGGGCGCACGGTGCCGCCCGCGGCCGATGGTCAGCCTTACGTGAAGGAGTAATCCCATGAGCATGACTTCACGCGAACGCGTGTTGACGGCCATCAACCACGAGGAGCCGGATCGAGTTCCCATCGTCATTGGCGTCAGCAACGCCACCGGCATCAAGATGAAGCCTTATCGGGAGCTGAAGAAGCTGCTGGGCATCGATGCGCCCGATGAGTACATCTATGATTGGCCTGAGCTGGGCACGGCGGCCATCGACGAAGAGACCATGATTCGTCTACACAGCGATGTGCGGGGCGTGCTGGATTTGGAGCCGGAGTGGGTGCGAGAGCGCAACCGCAATCGTCCGCCCCACACGCCCTGCATCGATTCCTGGGGCAGCGGCCAGAAGGAGATCGGGCCCGACGAATGGTTTCCGGGCATTCATCCCCTGGCCGACGCCACCACTATCGAGGAGCTGGAGGCGTATGAGCATTGGCCCGACATGAACGATCCCACGCGGGTGGCGCATGTGCGGGAGCAGGCTCTGCGCCTGAAGGAGCAGGGGGAGTATGCGATTATGGGCACGCCCTGGCTGCTTTTTCCTTTCGAGCGGGCGCACGCCATGCAGGGCATGGACAAGTTCATGATCAACATGGCCTTGAATCCCGATTTTGCACTGGCGCTGTTGCGGAAGATCACCGATCATTGCAAGGTGTTGATGGATCATTTTCTCAACCAGTGCGGCGATCTCATCGACATCATCAAGATCGGCGATGATCTGGGTTCGCAAACGGGTTTGCTGATCTCACCCAGGATGTATCGTCAGTTCCTCAAGCCTTTCCATGCCGAGTTCATCGAGTTCATCAAGGAGCACACCGACGCCAAGGTTTTCTTCCACACAGATGGCGATGTCATGGACCTGGTGGGCGACTTCATCGAGATCGGCGTGGACATCCTCAACCCCATCCAGACCTCTGCCGGTCGGATGTCGAATCTGCCCGAGCTGAAACGCCGCTACGGCGAGAACATCACCTTCTGCGGGGCCATCGACACCCATCACATTCTGCCCCACGGCTCGCCCGAGGAGGTGCGCCAGGAGGTCAAGCGGGTCATCGATATCCTCGGGCCGGGCGGCGGCTACATGGTGGCCTCGGTGCACACCATCATGAACGACGTCCCCGCCGAGAATATCCTGGCCATGGTGGACGCCGTGGAGGAGTTCGGGCGATATCCTCTGCGCTCGTGACGTCTCGTCGGTCGAATGTTCTGCGAACTACATTCGGCCAATAGTTGCACAAAAACAGGGATGGTTTTAGACTTGTGGTCACCATCCCTGTTTTTTGTTTTTGCCGATAATCAAAATGGGCATGGTTCATTCTCATTCAAAACGATCTTTACAATTTTCCCGTCAAACGTCATACGTCAAACGTAAAAAAGGGCCTTTTTCGCCACGTTTTGACGTTTGACGCTTTACGTTTGACGTGCTTTGCCAGGCGTTGACCACCTGAATTGTAAAGATGCCGGATGGACGCTCTGAACCATGCCTCAAAATGGTGCGAAGCAAGGTTGAGATCAACGTTGATCGGCTTGCTTTTGCCATACATTTTTATCCATCCTTCATCGTCGAGAGGTTCGCTTATGGGCCATTTTTCTCTCCGTCGTTTGTTTCGCTCCCTGCTGATCCCTGTGCTGGCCGTGCTCACGGCGTTGGTCGTGGGCGCAGTCATCATGTGGCTGGCGGGGGATAATCCCATCGCCGCCTACAAGGGGCTTTTCCAGGGGGCGTTCGGCAGCGCCCGAGGCTGGGCGACCACCATCCGCAAGTGGTCGCCGTTGCTGCTGACCGGTCTTTCGGTGGCCGTTGCGTTCCAGGCTGGCTTGTTCAACATCGGCGCGTCGGGCCAGTTTATGATGGGAACGATCTTCTCGGTCTGGGTGGGCATCAACTTTGCAGACATGCCCGCCATCATCCATGTGCCCCTGGCGATTTCTGCCGGCATCTTGGGGGGATTGCTGTGGGGCGCGATCCCGGGCATCCTCAAGGTGACCACCGGGGCGCATGAGGTCATCACCACCATCATGCTGAACTATATCGCAGCGCTGTTTGCAGGTTGGACGGTGTACGCGGGCGGGTCTCAAGGGCAGAAGCCGGGCCCCCTGTGGGACCCCGCGGCTAAGGCCATCTCCCAGACGCCGCCGGTGGTGGAAAGCGCCCGCATCCCCTTCATCTTCGGGCCGCCCTACCGGGTGCACTGGGGCATCGTTCTGGCGATTATCACCATCTTTGTCATGGCCTGGCTCATCTACAAGACCACCATCGGCTTCGAGCTGCGCACCGTGGGCCAGAATTTCAAGGCGTCCAAGTATGCGGGCATCCGCGTGGGCTGGACCATTATTCTGGCGATGATGCTGGCGGGAGCGCTGGCGGGGATGGCCGGAGCCATTGAGACGCTGGGGGTGAATTTCAAATTTGCGCCCGAATTCGGCGGCTCGGTGGGCTTCGACGGCATCACCGTGGCGCTGCTGGGGCAGACGAATCCCTTTGGCGTAGGCCTGGCCGCGTTCTTCCTGGCTTCATTGGCCGCAGGCGGAGCCAAGATGCAGTTCGATTCGGGCGTTTCGTCCGACATCATCCAGGTGATCAATGCACTGCTGCTGGCCTTTGTGGCCGCGCCCGCCATCATTCGCTACCTCTATCGCATCCGCAAGTCGCCAGAGGAGAAAGAGACGACGCCCAAGATCTCGTGGGGCGGATAGCATGGCAGGCGGCATCCGGGCGATGGCTTCTGGCCGATGACCGCTTCGACAAGTCCTGATTTTTCCTGATTCATCCATCCTCTCAAGGGAGAGGCTTATGAGCAGCCCAACACGTTTCAAAAAGACATCTCTGATCGCATTAGCCGTCGCAATTGTCCTGATCATCATCGGCATTGTCGTCAACCTGTTGCCGATACCCGATGATTCCATGTGGCGGGTGCTGTTTGGCGTCAGCACGCTGAATTTCACCCTACGGGCCACGGTGCCCCTGGCGCTGGGCGCGATGGCGGGCATCCTCTGCGAGCGCACCGGCATCATCAATATCGGCATCGAGGGCATGATGCTGGCGGGCGCTTTCGCCGGATTTGTGGCCAAAGTCGCCACCAATGACTGGCCGCTAATGGCCAGCCTGCTGGTGGGCGTGGCCGCGGCGCTGGCCGCGGGGGCCGCGATGGGCTACATCCACGCTTTGTTTTCCATCAAATTCAAGATGGATCAAATTATCTCCGGCACATTCCTGATCCTGCTGGCCGGAGGGCTCACTTCCTATCTGTTCAACCCCGATTCGGTGGCCGAGGGCAAATTTTCGCCCATCGCCATTCCCTTCCTTTCCAAAATCCCGGTGATTGGCGATATTTTCTTCAATAATCCGCCCATCACTTACGCCGCATTCATCATCGTCATCGCGTTGCACATCGGTCTGTTCCACACCAAGTGGGGACTGCGCAGCCGGGCCGCGGGCGAACATCCCCGGGCCGCGGATACGGTGGGCATCAACGTCAATTTCTACCGATATCTGAATACGACGCTGGGCGGCATGGTGGCGGGCCTGGCGGGCGGTTTTCTGGTGCTGGAGGCTGTGGGGCAGTTCCAGGAGGGCATGACAGCCGGGCGCGGCTTCATCTCGCTGGCGGCCATGATCTTCGGCAACTGGATGCCCTTCGGCGCTTTGGGCGCAGCAACCCTGTTTGGGTACACCCAAGGCGTGCAGAACGCCCTGTTGCTGGCGGGCGTGGTGAATATCCCCCGCCACTTCATCAGCATGTTGCCTTATCTGGTCACCATCATCGCGGTGGCGGGCTTTGTAGGCCGGGTGCGGCCGCCCGCGGCTGAAGGCAAAGTGTACGAGACCGAAGGATCATCCGAATAATCTCCCCCGGACGGAGGTGAAGACATGAGCGAAAACAGAATTCCGGCCCTGGAGGTCAAACATATCACCAAGCGTTTCCCGGGCGTCGTCGCCAACGATGACGTCAATCTCACCCTGTGCAAAGGCGAGATTCTGGCCCTGCTGGGGGAGAATGGCGCGGGCAAATCCACCCTGATGAACATCATCTACGGCCTTTACAAGCCCACCGAAGGCGAGATTTACGTCAATGGCAAAAAGGCGGAGATGCGCAATCCCAAAGACGCCATCGCCCTGGGCATAGGCATGGTGCACCAGCATTTTCAACTGGTGCCGGTGATGACCGTGGCCGAAAACATCATGCTGGGCGCGGAGAGCGTGAAGAAAAACGGGTTGCTGGATATCAAAAAGGTGGCCCGCGAGATCACAGAGCTTTCACACCGCTATCATCTCGATGTAGACCCCTACGCCACGGTGGAAGACCTGCCCGTGGGCGTGCAACAGCGCGTGGAGATCATCAAGGCGCTGTACCGGGAGGCCGAGATCCTGATTTTGGATGAGCCCACCGCGGTGCTGACGCCCCAGGAAATCGAGGGGTTGTTCGAGATTATGAAGCGCTTGCAGGCGCAGGGCAAGTCCATCATTTTCATCTCGCACAAGCTGAAGGAGGTGCTTTACATCTCCGACCGCATTGTGGTGCTGCGCGATGGCAAGGTGGTGGGCGAGACCACGCCCGCCGAGGCCACTCAGGAGAAGCTGGCGGCCATGATGGTGGGCCGCGAGGTCATCCTGACCGTGGACAAGAAGCCCGCCCGGCCCGGCGATGTGGTGCTGGAGGTGAAGAACCTGCGGGCCAAGAGCGATCTGGGCGATGAAGCCCTGCGCGGGGTCAGCTTCCAGGTGCGCGAGGGCGAGATTTTGGGCGTG
The DNA here is from genome assembly GCA_027036755.1 of Anaerolineae bacterium. GTDB lineage: Bacteria > Chloroflexota > Anaerolineae > J102 > J102 > M2005. Next base: position 6,413 of record JALWDV010000858.1, on the reverse strand, counting down.
GCCGGCGTGCAGGGCAATGGCCAGACGGAGCTGGTGGAGGTGATCACCAGCCTGAAAAAGGCGGAAGGAGGGCAGGTGATCATCAATGGCGAGGATATGACCAATGCTTCGCCCCGGGCCATCACCCAAAAGGGCCAAAGCAGCCACGTGCCCGAAGACCGTCATGCCTACGGCATGGTCTCCACCTATTCGGTGGCCGACAATCTGGTGCTGAACACCTACAATCTGCCGCCCTTCGCCAAGGGCATTACCGTCAATCGCCCGGCTATCATCGAACATGCCGAAAAACTGATCCAGGAATTCGATGTGCGCACGCCCAGCCCGCATACCATGGCGGGCAGCCTTTCGGGCGGGAATCAGCAGAAGATGGTGGTGGCCCGGGAGTTCAGCCGTCCCATCAAGCTGCTGATTGCGGCCCAGCCCACCCGGGGCATTGATGTGGGCTCTATCGAGTTCATCCACAACCAGATCGTGGCCAAGCGAGACGAGGGCGTGGCCGTGCTGCTGGTCAGCTCCGAACTGGATGAGATCATGTCCCTTTCCGACCGCATCGCGGTGATGTACAAGGGCGAGATCATCGACATCGTGCCCCGCGAGGAAGCCACCCGCGAGAACATCGGCCTGCTGATGGCGGGCGTGAAAAGGGGAGAAAAGGTCTCGGTGGCAGGATGAAGATCCAGCTATTCCTTGATTGACAACCATTAACGCTTTCCGTTATTATGATCAAGTCGTTCGCAGACAAAGACGCCCGACGGCTCTTCGATCACAAATTCATCTCTCATCTGCCGCCGGAGATTCAACGGAAAGCGTTGGTCAAACTTTATATGCTGGACGCTGCCGAAGCTCTGGATGATCTGCGGCTTCCGCCCGGCAATAGACTGGAAAAATTGACAGGCGACCGTTCTGGACAGTACAGCATTCGCATCAATCAACAGTGGCGCATCTGTTTTGTCTGGAAAGACGGAAACGCTTACGACGTCGAGATCGTGGATTATCACAAATAGACCTGATGACAGAAAAAACGCTTCATCCCATCCATCCTGGCGAAATTTTGCTGGAAGAATTTCTGGAGCCCCTGGGGATCAGCCAATATCGGCTGGCCAAGGAAATCCACGTGCCGCCGCGGCGCATCAATGAGATCATTCATGGCAAACGGGGCGTCTCGCCCGACACCGCCTTGAGGTTGTCTCGCTTTTTTGGCACATCTGAGCGTTTCTGGCTGAATCTGCAGACGCGCTACGACATCGAGATGACAAAACGCCAGATCGGGGATCAGTTGCAGACCGAGATTCATCCCTTGCAATCGGCTGCATAAGGATGTTCTATGGCCTATAAAGACCTGCGCGAATTTATCAATCTGCTGGATAAAGGGGGGCAACTGGTTCGGATCAAGGCTCCGGTCGAACCTTATCTCGAGATCACCGAGATCACCGACCGCGTCAGCAAGGGGCCGATGGCCAAGAACAAGGCCCTGCTGTTCGAAAACGTGACCGGCTCCGACATGCCCGTGCTCATCAACATGTTTGGCAGCCCCAAGCGCATGGCCTGGGCCCTGGGCGTGCGGGAGCTGGATGAGTTGAACGAGAAGATGTCCCGGCTCGTCGATCCGCGGCCGCCCCGGGGCGTTGGCCCGGCGGTGGGGCGGGCGAAAGATATGCTGGGGGCGCTGAAAAGCGCGGGGCTGAAGCCGAAGATGGTCAAAAATGCGCCCGTGCAGCAGGTGATCAAGACCGGCGAGGCGGCATCCCTGGACGGAATCCCCATCCTCACCTGCTGGCCCGAAGATGGCGGCCCCTTCATCACCCTGCCCACCGTCATCACCCGCGACCCCATCGGCGGCGGGCGCAATGTGGGCATGTATCGGATGCAGGTTTATGACGACAAAACCGTGGGCATGCACTGGCAGTTGCACAAGGGCGGGGCCGAGCACGAGCGCGAGGCCCGGGAGACGGGCCAGGAGCGCATCCCCGTGGCTGTGAGCCTGGGCGGCGATCCGGCGGTGGTGTGGTCGGGCAGCGCGCCCCTGCCGCCAGGCGTGGATGAATTCCTGCTGGCGGGTTGGCTGCGGGGCAAGCCCGTGGAGCTGACGAAATGCGTCAGCCAGCCGCTGGAGGTTCCCGCCCACGCCGAGATCGTCATCGAGGGCTGGGTGGACCCCAACGAGCGCCGCACCGAGGGGCCTTTCGGCGATCACACCGGCTACTACACCCCGCCCGACGATTATCCGGTGCTGCACATCACCGCGGTCACCCATCGCCGCGACGCCATCTATCCCGCCACTGTGGTGGGGCTGCCCCCCATGGAGGATTACTGGATGGGCAAGGCCACCGAGCGCCTGTTCCTGCCTCTGATGAAGCTGTTTCAGGGGGAGATCGTGGATTGGAACATGCCCGCGGCGGGGGTGTTCCACAATCTTATCTTCGTTTCCGTCAAGAAACGCTATCCGGGCCACGCCCGCAAGGTCATCAACGGCCTGTGGGGCATGGGACTGATGTCGTTGACCAAGACCATCGTCATCTTCGATGAGGATGTGGACGTGCAGAACGAGCAGGAGGCCCTGTTCCACATGTTCGGGAACGTGGACTGGAGCCGGGATGTGATCATCCAGGACGGGCCTGTGGATGCGCTGGATCACGCCAGCTACAACTTCGCGTTCGGCGGCAAGATCGGCATCGACGCCACCCGCAAGCTGCCCGCAGAGGGCTACACCCGCGATTGGCCCAAGCTGGTGCGCATGAGCGACGAGATCAAGGAACGCGTCACCCGACGGTGGGGCGTGTATGGGTTGGATTAAAAGCCAGCGTCGGGGGCTAAAGGCGCTGGCCGAGTGAATTCAGCCTCTTGGGGACAGCGCCCGGCATGGCGATCTTGGAAGTCTGATCCGCCCGGCGATGAAGTCGCCGGGCTACAGAACAACGCTGGATAAATCCGGCTAGCCCCGCAGGGGCGCTGTTTCTAGCCGGGGGACTTCATCCCCCGGCGCTGGCCGCGGGCGAGAAGCGCCCCGTTCATGAATGGATTATTTTACCCTTCCAACTCATTTTTGGACACACCCATTTGAAAAAGTCGTGGAAAAACGCTTGTGTTCATTCGACAGGAAGATTCTGATATGTCTCCGGCCCACGTTTTCGGCGAACGCCAAGGATGAGAATACGCGCTTCTTCGTCCCGCACCTGGTAGATCAGCCTCCATCCATTGATCCAGATGCGAAACACATTGGGCAATCCTCGCAACTCCTTTGCAGAAGTTGGACGAGGGACGCTCGTCAAAGATTCGATCAATCTGCGCACTCTTTGACGATAGCGTCCTGGCAGTTTTCGGAGCGTTTTCCTGGCCTCGTCGGAGTAGCTAACCCGATACGCCACCTTCACTCTCCAACCTGTCTAGCTCTTCCCACACTTCTTCGTGCGAGAATGTACGTTCTCCCCGCGCGATCCGATCTAAAATGGCGCGTGCATAGGCCTCATCATCGAGAGCATCAAGCCTGTCGCCAGACAAAACAGAAGCAGCTTCGTGTTCACCTTCGGCCACATATTCTTGTAAAGCCTGTCGCACAACGTCGGAAACGGTCTCTCCTCGCAGATGTGCGATGGCTTTCGCGCGTTTGCGCAGGGAATCGGGCACTCGGACGACCAGATTGACGGTTTTCGTTGTCATGGCGCCTCCTGTAAAGATAGCTTTACATGATCATACCTCTGATCGTCCGAGTTTGCAATTTGGCGTCAGACCAGTGCCTGAGTGACGGTCACCTGGGTCTCGATGCCCAACTTCTTCAGCTCGGCGAAGAAATCTTCGGGGTCCAGGGCCAGCTCGGGCGGATGCACGCCCGGCTCGATGCGGCCTTCGGCCAGCCAGATAGCGACGATGGCGGGCGCGGCGCCCGTGGGCAACGCGCCTTTAACCGTCAGCGTGCCCAGGCGGTAGGTGATCTCCCGACCCTCTTTTGTTCCCCTGACCTCGGTGACGATCTCTTTCGTCCAGTCGGGGGGCCGGTTGGCGGGCGGGGCCAGAAAATCGGTGGCGGGGGGCTCGTATTTGCGCAACAGTGTGACCATGAGATCGCGCGGGGCCACCTTGACGCCCTTCACATCCACCGGCTCGGGATTGTTCAGGCCGTAATCGGCCAGCACTCGCACCCGGGCCACGGTTTCGGGCGACATGCCCCAGTAGTTGATCTTGAAGAAGACTTCTTTCACGCCTTTATCGGCGAAGGAGAGGGGCAGGGTGGCCACTTCGGAGTGAAGGGAGAGGTGCATGGGCAGGTTGCCCAGAGGCTTGGTGAACTGGTAGTCCTCGAATTCGCTCAGTGGCTCGGCCTCGATGAATTCGCCATCCCGAAAGACCATGGGTTTCATGGTGAGTTCATCGAGGATGGTGGCCACCGCGTAGGTGAAGGCGCTGTTTTCGGGGGGCGGCGGTTTGATGCCGTCGTAAATGCGGATGCTTTCGATGCTATCCAGGCGGTCGGCCGCGTAGCGGGCCTGCACGTTGGGCACGCCGGGCGCTGAGCCCACGCCCAGCACCGCGGCCACGCCCGCCCGGCGAAAGCGTTCATCGAGTTGCAATTGCTTGCGGGTGGTGTGGAAGAGCCCGCCCAGGTCCACGTAGGGCGTGCGGGCCTGGATGCAGGCTTCCATCACGGGCAGGTTGGTGTAGTAGACGGTGGCGTTGACCACCGCGTCCACGTCTTTCAGCGCTTCCACCAGCGCCTCGTGATCCCGCAGATCGATGGATGTGACGCTGATTTTCGGGCTTCCGATGAAGTCGGCCACGGCTTGTGCGGCCTCGGGATTCAGATCGGCAATGATCACCTCGTCGACGCGAGAGTCATTGGCCAGTGTTTGCACGGCGATGCCGCCCATTTTGCCGGCGCCGCCTAATACGAGTATTTTCATGATTTTTCAACACGGAGACACAGAGGGCACGGAGGAAATTAAAGGGGAGATTTGGAGTATTTCCGTGCTACCATGTCACAGAGAAGGGTTAAAGAACGCGCCTGATGATCCCTTTTTTGAGGACAGGCACATTGAAGTTGATGAGCAATCCCACTGAACAGGATGCAAGTTTCATGTATGTGAGGAGTTGAGCCTCATGAATGGGAAGAAGTTTTTCGATAGCTTTGAGTTCGAGAATCACTCGGTTTGCGACGATGAAATCTGCACGAAAATTGGCATCCAGCGCCTCGCCTTTGTACAGAACCGGAATGTTCACTTCGCGACGGAAAGGGATGCCGCGCAGGGCCAACTCCCGAGCTAGACTAACTTGATAAACCGACTCCAACAGGCCCGGCCCGAGATGTTTGTGCACCTCGATGGCTGCGCCAATAATTTGCCAGGTCAGTTTCTCATCGCGAAGAGTCATTTCGATAATCTCACAAACGCCCAGCGGAGACACAGAGCAAGCGAAGGGCAGTATTGCAGTTGCTCATGGAGATTTCCTCCGTGAACCACTTAAGTTCTCCGTGTCCTCCGTGTCTCCGTGGTGAATTTAATGCAGTGCAATCCACTCCAAACCCAACGCGGCCAGTTTCTCCCGCGTCGGCACGCCGTTCTCATCCCAGCCGGCTATCTCGTAATACCAATCCTTGGCCTGCTCCAGCTCTTCGGGCGTGAGATGGATGCCTTCGCTGCGCCCGCCCCTGAGGGGCTTGTACAGCTTCTTGGGCAGAGAATCATCGTCGCGAGTGAAGCCCTCGCGGGCGTTGAAGGCCCGCAGCATGTTCAGCACCCGCTCGCCGATCTCCTGAATGCCTTCGATGCCGATATCCCAGCCCAGGGTGACCTGCACCAGCTCGGCCAACTGGTCGGGGCCATAGAGATGCCAGGAGGGGCCGAACACGAACTGGCAGATGTTGAAGCTGTTCAGGGCCATGTAAAGTTTCTCGGTAGTCAGGGCGAAGTTGACCTTTTCCTTGTTCAATACCTTGTTCGGCTGCGCTTCGCCCAGGCCCAGCATGGCCATGCGCTCGGGATACCACTTCCAGGAAGGATCGTGCTCGCTGGATTGATGATCCGCACCGTAGGGATTCACCGCGTAGATGAGGCCCAGGGAGCGCTTGACCTGGGGCATGTGCGCGGGCATCTCCTGCTTCTTCACCGCCACCACCAGGTCTTGGGCCTTTTCGCCGAATTTCTCCGCGGCCCGGGCCGAGCCTTCAGCCAGGATGTCGCCGAAGCCCTCTCGCTTCGCGATCTTCTCCACCATGGTCACCATGGCCTCCGCGTTGCCGAAGGTCAGGCACACGCCATCGGTGTCCTTTTTGGTGATGTATCCATGCTCGAACGCATCCATGGCCCAGGCGATGGTGGCTCCGCAGGAGATGGTGTCCATGCCATACATGTTGCACAGCTCGTTGGCGTAGGCCACCGCCTCGATGTCATCCACGTTGCAGTAGGAGCCGAAGGTGGCCAGGG
>JALWDV010000857.1 GCA_027036755.1 Anaerolineae bacterium | reverse complement strand
CCCTCCCCCGATACTCGCTGCGCTCGTGTTCGGGGGAGGGAGACGTCCATCTGCCAAACAGATTAGCAAACCAGCGGCTCCTCCCCCTGCAAGGCGTCAGCCGAAGCGGGGGGAGGCCGGGAGGGGGGCTTGTCACCAGACAAAATTTGAGGTTGCTGGATGTATTTGGAGGGAATTTGACATTGTCGAACTACTAACGTAGCAAGGCCAAAAACCACGACGACACGAAGGCGCGAAGGGTGAGAAATAAGGATTTTCTGGCATGGTTCATTCTCATTCAAAACCATCTTTACAATTTCTCCGTCAAACGTCATCCGTCAAACGTCAAAAAGAGCCTTTTTCGCCACGTTTTGACGTTTGATGCTTTACGTTTGACGTGCTTTGCCAGGCGTTGACCCTATTGAAATTGTAAAGCTGATGGAAGGACGATCTGAACCATGCCGATTTTCTTCGTGTCTTCATTCCTTCGCGCCTTCGTGGCAAGACATTTTCCAGGCCGAATCAGGCTACCTGAGCAGTTACGTCATCTGCGTTCTATTTATGAAACAGCGGCCCGGCGTCATAAAGACATCCGGGCCGCACACCCCAAAGCATTTAGGAGGCTATCCCTCGCGAGGAGGGCGAACCAACCGGCTGTTAGATGCGAAATGCGGGAAAAGAGGTTACATTGCACAAAAGATGACAGCAACTGCCCGCCATCATTTTTCTACAGGAAATCCCGCCTGCTGCCAGGCTTTGATGCCGCCTGTCATGTGGTGCACATTGTCGAAGCCTTGATCTCGCAGGAATTTGGTGGCCTGGCCGCTGCAATTGCCCGAGCGGCAGGTCATCACCGCGAATTTATCCCTGGGGATTTCGTTGACGCGGCCCGGGAGCGTTCCCAGTGGGTGTGTGACGTAAATGCGGTGTGGGAATCAGCGGGATTTTTTGGACTTGCGGGGTTTGGAGCGTTTTTCGCTGCGGGAAGACGCAGGGGCCGGCGCGGGCGGTTTGCGGATGAAATGATTGTAGATCAGGCCCAGCGCGCCCACGGCAATGGCGATGAGAGAAATGATCACCGCGGTGGGCAGCCCGCCCACCTTCCAGGCGTCGGGCCGGAAGAAGTATTCCACCCAGATGCGGCCCACCGGGTAGTAGATGAGATAAAAGAACAGCAGATCGCCCGAGCGCAGCTTGTCGCCGAATTTCTTGAACATAAACACCATCAATCCCACGCCAATGAAATTCCAGATGGATTCATAGAGAAAGGTGGGATGGAAACGGGCGTCGGGACCCAGCACGCCGCAATTGTATTGCTCGTAAAACTGGCGATAGGCGCAATCGATCTTGATGCCCCAGGGCAGAGTCGTGGGCGGGCCAAAGAGCTCCTGGTTCATAAAGTTGCCCCAGCGCCCGACGGCCTGAGCCAGCAGCACGCCCGGCGTCGCGAAATCAGCCCATTGGAAGAAATTCAGCTTCTTCCACCAGGTGTAGCCCAGCACGCCGATGACGCCGCCGATGAAACCGCCATAGATGCCCAGGCCCGCAAAGCCGCCGTTGCGGGGGATGAAGATATCCATGGGGTGCACTTTGTAGTAATCCCAGCCGATGCCCACCGCGGGCCGGGAGAAGACGTGATAAAGCCGAGCTCCGATGATGCCCAGGATGAGGACGATGATGAGCATGTTCCAGATGTGATCCGGGTCCTCGCCGCGCTGTTTGGCCATCCACGAGGCCAGCGACGCGCCCAGCACCGCGCCGGTGGTGATGATGATGCCGTACCAGTAGACCGGGTACGAGCCGATGTGAAATGCAACAGGATCCATAAGTTTCTCCAGTGTTCAGTGAGCAGTGTTCAGTGAGCAGTGTTCAGTGAGCAGACTTCATGGACGTGGCGCCTGCCAATACCGATGAAAACCCTCTGTCACGTCATTCCGACGACCACAGGGAGGAGGAATCTCCTCGATTGCAAGGGG
>JALWDV010000856.1 GCA_027036755.1 Anaerolineae bacterium | reverse complement strand
TTGTTTGTATAGTGGTCTGTATAGCGGCTGTCATGGTGGCCTCCTTGCGAGTGAATTGATCCTTTTCTTGCAATGATGCCCTATTCAGCCGCTTTTGTCACGCCGCCAGTTAGCGGAAACTAGAGAAAAGACACATCGCAGAATTTGTCTTTGGCTATCAAATTGTATTATACTTGATGTAGATCGATAGGCAAAATGCCTGGGGATAATTCAATTGGGTGCGTCCTAAATGAGTTAGGGCCAGCCGGGCGTTTTGGCCGAACGATGAATGTTCACAACCCGAATCGCTATAGTGGCGTTCGCCACGTCCGCCCGGCGATGAAGTCGCCGGGCGGACGTGGCAAACGCTTCAACCGAAAAAGGACGCACCCAATTCAATTAGTGCTCGCGTCAGTTTACCAAGCGACAATAACAAATATCGACAGAAAACATAATTATTATTTTTTCTTCCCTTACTCAACTTACACATCAAAGGAGATAGTGGAAATGGACACTAGTGTTATCACTGAACTGATTCCAATGGCAGGATATCTCGCTCTGCGGGGTATTGGCGCAGCTCTAATCCTCCTTGTTGGTTGGCTGCTAGCCAAGTGGATATCCAAACTGGTTTACAAGTTGCTTCAGAGGACAAGCCTCGACAATCGCATCGCCAATTCCGTCAAGGATGAACGCGTGCCTCGAGTGGAGGAGATCATCTCGTCCATCGTGTATTACGTGCTCATGCTACTGGTGCTGATCGCAGTCTTCGAGGTTCTGGGACTGACCATCATCACGGAACCGCTCAACGCGCTTCTCAATTCCATCTTTGCTTATCTGCCAAGGCTGCTCTCCGCTGGCATCCTCATCGCAGTCGCATGGATTATAGCCATCATCCTTCGGAGCGTCACCTTCCAGATTTTGCAGAGCATCAATGTCGATAAACATTTGGGACAAGATGATGATGCTCAAAAGACGTCCGTTGCCAAAAGTATCTCAGAGGCGATATATTGGCTTGTGTGGCTGGTCTTCCTGCTGCCCATCTTGCAGGCGCTGGAATTTGAAAGTCTGGTCGTTCCACTGACGCAAATGTTCACGGATATCCTCGGCTACATTCCCAACATCTTTGCCGCTGCCGTGATCTTGCTCGTAGGCTGGTTTGTGGCCCGCATCGTACAGCGCGTCGTCACCGGATTTCTGGTTGCCATTGGCACAGACAAATTCAGTGAACGAATCGGACTGAGCAAGATGCTGGGAGAACAGAATTTTTCGGGGATGCTGGGGTATGTCCTCTTCGTATTGATCCTGCTCCCCATCATCATGGCCAGTCTCGATGCGTTGGGCGTCCAGTCCCTGACGGCCCCCCTCACAGCCATGCTCAACACCGTGCTAGTCGCAATTCCAGCCATACTCGCTGCAGCCGTCATTCTGTTCCTTGCCTATATCCTCGGAAAGTTGCTGGGTGAATTGGTGGCAAACCTGTTGGAGGGACTGGGCTTCGACAACATCATGGTGTCGTTGGGGCTGTCAAAAGCGCCCACATCCTGGAAGGTGACGCCATCGCAGATGGTTGGACATCTGGTGCTCTTTGCAGTGATGCTGTTTGCCACAATTGGGGCGGTTTCCCTGCTGGATATGCCCGCGCTTACACTGATCGTCACGCAATTCGCCACCTTTGCGTGGCATATTTTCATCGGCATGGTCATTTTTGGTCTGGGATTGTGGCTGGCCAGCGCGGTTGCCAACACGATCGCCAGCACTGACTGGCCCAACCGAAGCCTGCTCGGCGCCACCGCCCGGGTGGCGATCATCGCTCTCTCCATGGCTATGTCCCTCAAACAGATGGGGCTGGCAGACTCCATCATCAACACGGCTTTCGGTCTCACCCTGGGAGCGGCTGCCCTGGCCGCAGCCCTGGCCTTTGGCCTGGGGGGTCGCGAAGTCGCCTCTCGCGAGCTGGAAAGATGGGTGGAATCCATCCACGAACACCCAGTCTCTGAAATCGCGGCAGAGGAAAACGCATCGAACGAATAAACGCTTCGAATCACACTCATTCCCTCAGCGGGGAGTGAGGGCCTCTCATCTCATCCATACACCATGACGGAAGCAGTGGACATCGCTTCCGTCTTTTTTTTGACATCCTCTGTAACTGCTAAGGTAGCCTGGTTCGGCATCGAAAATGCCTTGCAGCGAAGGCTCGAAGGGACGAAGACACGAAGAAAACCTTATGTTTTTACCCTTCGCGCCTTCGTGTCGTCGTGACTTCGTGGTTTTTGTCCTTGCTACGTTAGTAGTTGCCATCCTCTTCACCATTCCCGTATCCATTTCCATCTCCTTGCGTTAATGAAGGGCGAATGACGCGAATTCCCCATCATGATTCAAGGAGACGACACCATGAAACGATTCACGCTCTTCATCCTCGCAGTCCTGGCCATCAGCCTGCTTGCATTCGCCCCGACCTACGCGCAGGGTGGCAGGCACGGCGACCGGGAACAGCATCCCGCCAGGTCCGCCGGCGGCCACAGCCAGGCAGCCCTGCTCCATGACGATCACGACGACGTCGAATTCGAGGGAACCATCGAATCCAAGACCAGCAATTACTGGATCGTCGGCGGCAAGACCGTGTACGTCGATGACAAGACCGAGATCGACGAAGAGCACGGGCCTGCGGACGTGGGCGCATACGTCAAAGTCAAGGCCAAACGCCGCAATGACGGCGCATACTACGCCAAGAAAATCAAGGTGAAAGAAGGCCATCAGACGCCTCACCCCACGGCCACGCATCATCCCACCAAGACGCCACATCCTACCAAGACGCCACATCCGACAAAAACACCGCATCCCACCGAGACGCCCCATCCCACAGCCACGCCCGGCCACGGCGAAGAAATCGAGTTCCGCGGCGTCATCCGCAGCCAGAACGGCGATCAATGGCTCATCGATGACGCCACCGTCACCGTGGATGGCAACACCCGCATCGACGAAGAGCATGGCCCGGCAGTCGTGGGAGCCACCGTAGACGTGGAAGCCATCCGCCAGGCCAATGGCAGCCTGCGGGCCAGGAAGATCAAGGTCAAGAAATCGAATCACGAGGGCAACCATGACGTCGAGTTCAAGGGAGCCATCGAGGCCAGGAATGGCGCCATGTGGACTATCGGCGGTCGCCAGGTGATGGTGGACGGAAACACCAAAATCGACGAACGCAAAGGCCCGGCCAATGTGGGCGCTTATGTAGAAGTCAAAGCCCGACGACAGAGGGATGGCAGCCTCTACGCCCGCAAGATCAAGGTTGAATCCCATAACGGCGGCGATCATGACTTGCCCAAGGTGGAATGGAAAGGCGACATCGAAGCCATGGACGGGAATACGTGGACCATCGCCGGTCGCCAGGTGATGGTGGACGCCCGCACCCGTCTCATCACCGACCACGGGCCCATGGAAGTGGGCGCTTATGTGGAAGTCAAGGCCCGACAGCAGAGGGATGGCAGCCTTTGGGCCGAGCGCATCGAAACCAAACGCCGCGACAGCTCCCAGACCGACGTCAAATTCCAGGGCCGCATCGAAGCCATGACCGCAAATCAATGGCGCATCGGCGGCTTCGACGTCAAGGTCGATGGCTCCACCGTCATCGATGAGCGCGAAGGCCCCGCCCAGGTGGGCGCTTACGCCGAAGTGAAAGCCACCCGCATGAACGACGGCAGTCTCCACGCCTACCGCATCTACATCGAAAACAACGTGCCCGATGGCTTCAAGATCGAATTCCGCGGCCCCATCGAGGTCATGTCCGCCAGCATCTGGCAGGTCGCGGGCTTCCAGGTGGCGGTCGACGAGGGAACCCGCTTCGAAAACCTGGAACGCGCGGCCCTGGGCGTCAGCGCCGAGGTGAAAGCCCGCCGCATGAATGACGGATCCCTGCTCGCCATCAAGATCGCAATCAAAGGCAACGAGCTGGAGCAGCGCAGCCAGGTCGAATGGAAAGGCCAGCTCCAGCGCTTCGACGCCCATAGCTGGACCGTGGACGGTCGCACCGTCATGGTGGACAAGAACACGCAGATCATCGGCCAACCCGTTCTCGGCGCCATGGTCGAGGTTCACGCCCGCATGCAGACCGATGGCTCGTTGCTGGCCGCCAAACTCCAGGTGGAACAGCACCAGTCCCGGGTGAAATTCAAGGGCGTGGTGGAAAGCATCGCATCCAACGCCTGGGTCATCTCCGGCCGCACCGTGCTGGTGGATGGACGCACCGTCTTCGACCAGCGTCACGGCCCCCTGGGCGTCGGCGTCAACGCCCAGGTGAAAGCCGTTCGCCAGGCCGATGGCTCCCTCCTGGCTCTGCGCATCAAGCGTGAGGACTAAGCGCCATGCGTCGCATTCGCTCCAGCATCATCATGCGCACCCTCAGCATCTTCTCCCTCCTTCTCATTGGTTGGATGAGCGCCCTGGCGGCGCTCGTCCAGCCCGCGCTCGCATCCACCGGGGGCGCGGCCACGCCCATTTCGCCCGCGGGCGTCGATGCCGCCGCACCCGCCATCGCCATGACCCGGCAGGGCTCCATCCACATCGTCTGGGAACAGAACGGCGGCCTCTGGTATCGCAACTGGCGCAACGAAACATGGTCCGCCCCCGCCGAGATCGTGGCGGAAGGCGAAAACCCCGCCCTGGCATCCGACCCCTACGGCGAAATCGTCTATCTTGCCTGGGAACAGGAATTCGGCGGCAACTACGAAATCTTCGCTCGCAAGTGGAATAGCGTCAGCGGCTGGTCCGCCCCGCATAACGTCTCAAGCAATAATGGCGGCTCCTCTTCGCCCGCCCTGGCCACGAGCCTCGATGGCAAGGTGCATCTGGTCTGGGCCGACACCACGCCCGGAGCCAGCACAATCTATCACGCCATCTCCGCCGACGGCGAAAGCTGGCCCCTGGCCCTGCCCATCGCCAACGCCCGGGGCGGCGCTCCCACCGCAGCCTTCGCCCCCGGAGGCGTCCTGCACATCGTCTGGCAGCACCGGGCCAGCTTCGCCGACAACCTGCGCATCTGGACCGCCCGCTACGCGGGAAGCGCCTGGAGCGCGCCCAAAGTCATCACCGATGGCTCGCAGCAGGCCTACGCCCCCGACATGGCGGGCAACGGCGGCCGAGTCGCCCTGGTCTGGCAGGAAGGGGATCGGGCCAGGCTGGCCCTGCTGAACGGCGCCGCCTGGCAGGTGGACGTTTCTCAGACCGGATCCGGCCCCAGCGCGGCCATCAATGGCGACGGCGTCGCCGAATGGGCCTGGGAAACCGGCTCGGGCCTGGCCCGTCAGTTCGGGCGTGCGGGCTGGACGACGCCGCAGACATGGGGCAGCCCGGGCGGCAAGGAGCTCGACCTCGCCTCCCACAATGGCCGCGTCGGCATCGTCTGGGTGGAAAATCAAGACGGCGTTGACCGCGTCTTTTACAACAGCGACCCTTTGGCTACAATGATGCAACCCCTTGTTATGACGCACTAATCTCCAAAAATCTTTGCCCCGCCGTGACCGCGCCTTTGCAGATACTTCTGCTCGCCCTGCAAGCGACCATCTCCTCGCAGACTCAACGCACATCCAGCCGGGATGACAATGCGCTGCTTGAACGCGCCCGCAAACTGGACGACGAGGCGTGGCAGATCATCTTCGACCATCACTACCCCCGCATTTACAGCTACCTCTACTACAAAGTGGGCGATCCCAACGTGGCCGAAGACCTGAGCGGCGAGGTCTTCGAGCGGGCCGTCAAGAACATCCACCGCTTCAAACCCCGGGGCGGCGGCCTGGCGGGATGGCTCACCCGCATCGCCCAGAACCTGGCGCATGACTACCACCGCCGCCGCCACAGCCGTCCCCCCGATCCCCTGGAACTGAACGAAAGCTGGATCGAAGCGGGCGATGATCCCTCCCGGCAAGTCCTCTCGCAAGAATCCACCGCCTACCTCTACAAGGCGCTGCAAAAGCTCACGCCCCAGCAACGAGACGTCATCCTTCTGCGCTTCATCGCCCAGATGCGCACGTCCGAAGTGGCCA
>JALWDV010000855.1 GCA_027036755.1 Anaerolineae bacterium | reverse complement strand
TAGGTCTGCAACATCTGCTGACCCATTTCGATAATCCGTGATTCAGCGTTGACTCGCTCTATCTACCTCAGTTGTTAAAGTGCGGGATGATTTTGGTCTCCCTCGATTTTTGCGCAAAAATCAAGTATTACGCATTACACATCACGCCCATTGCAAGCTCGCTCAACGTGGGCTTGAGACCATTCTGACAAACCTACGCGACGTTATTTTCGAAACAGTCGCCATGAGCGATAGCTCACCACATAACGAACGAAAATCCCTCGTTACGTCATTCCGACGACCGAAGGGAGGAGGAATCTCCTCGGCTGCAAGGGGATTTCTCGGTCGCTGCGCTCCCTCGAAATGACGTAGGAGAGCCTATTTTCAAAACAGAGGTTTTTCATGCCCGATAGACACCTTCGCCCCAACAGCGGCTGGATTGAAGTGATTTGCGGCTCCATGTTCAGCGGCAAAACCGAGGAGCTGCTGCGCCGCTTGCGCCGGGCCGCCATCGCCCGCCAGAAAGTGCAGCTCTTCAAGCCCGCCATCGACAATCGTTACGGCGTCACCACGGTCGCCTCGCACGATGGCGCAAAATGGGAGGGCGTTGTGCTCAACGATGCCGCCGAGATATTCGATCATCTGGAGCCCGACACCCTGGTTGTCGCCATCGACGAAGTGCAATTCTTCGACGACAACGTGGTGGATGTGTGCGAGACCCTGGCCTTGCAGGGCAAGCGCATCATCGTGGCCGGGCTGGACCTGGATTTTCGTGGCGAGCCCTTCGGGCCCATGCCCGCGCTCATGGCCAAGGCCGAGAGCGTGCGCAAGCTGCACGCCATCTGCATGGTCTGCGGCGGCGAGGCCAGCCGCACCCAGCGCCTCATCGACGGCAAACCGGCATTCTATGAAGACCCGGTCGTGATGATTGGCGCGGCGGAAGCCTACGAGGCCCGCTGCCGCGGCTGTCATCAAGTTCCACGACGGGAGACAAGCGCATGATGGGAGACGAGCGACGGCGGTATGAGATCAGAATGCGTCAGGAAGGACGCCTGCCGCCCGGACAATCTCTCACCACTCGCTTTCCGGTGCTGCACTACGGCCCGGTGCAGCGTATGCACCCCGCCAATTGGGAATTCCGCGTCTGGAGCGAGGTGCAGGAGCCGGTGAGCTGGACCTGGTCGGAATTTCGGCAATTGCCCCGCACCCAGGTGACGCTGGACGTGCATTGCGTCACCCGCTGGAGCCAGTTCGACACCGTGTGGGAGGGCGTGTCGGTGCGCACGCTCATCGACGAGGGGTTCATCAAGCTGAAGCCGACCGCGAGATTCGTTATTCAGCACGCCGAGGGCGGCTACACCACCAATCTGCCGCTGGAAGTCGTTTTGCAGGAGAATTTTTTGCTGGCCACCCACTACAACGACCAGCCCCTCACGCCCGAACACGGCTATCCCTTGCGGGCCGTCATCGGCGCCATCCCCGGCCGGTTTGATCTGAAGACGCCCTATTTCTGGAAAGGAGCCAAATGGCTGCGGGCGCTGGAATTTTCGGCGGTGGACAAGCCCGGTTTCTGGGAACGGGCCGGGTATCATAACGAGGCCGATGTGTGGGAGGAGCAGCGCACCGTCGGCGGGGCGTTGTAACTGCCACTCAAACCTGACAGGTTCTCGTAACTTTGGTGGCAGGATGTGCAGTTTTCAGCCGGTAACGAAGCGTGCAAGGTGCTGAATCGTTGCCGAAGGAACCTGTCAGGTTAATTCAAGAGAAAACGACTTTAGTAGTTCGACAATGTCAAATTCCCTTCAAATACATCCAGCAATTTCAAATTTGGCCTGGTGACAAGCCCCCCTCCCGGCCTCCCCCCGCTTCGGCTGACGCCTTGCAGGGGGAGGAGCCCATCGCTTTGCCAATTTGTGTTGCAGATGGTCATCTCCCTCCCCCGAACACGAGCGCAGCGAGTATCGGGGGAGGGTCGGGGTGG
>JALWDV010000854.1 GCA_027036755.1 Anaerolineae bacterium | reverse complement strand
GACGCAAGCTTTCTTTCGTCTCCTCAATTGTTTCGCCCTGCCCATTGGCGCCTGGCACCTCCGGGCAAATGGCCCAATAGCCCCCTTCGGGAGCAGGCTCAATAATGGCTGTGAATTCCGATTTCATGTCAACCTCCTAGCGACAAAGTGGACGCCGTAGCAACTCGTATTGTATCAGGCCCGATCCGATACAGCAACCTGCGGTAAATAGAAGAGACCGTATCAGTTTAGTCGGTGCAACCATGTTTGGCGCTTTGGCTCCGCCGACTGGAAGTCGGGGCTAGAGGCCTTTGGCCGCCTGTCTGCCTGCGCAGACAGATCCAGCGGGACGAAAAATGTCCCCGAAGGGGGACATGCGGCGGAACGCCCTCAGACCTGAATTCATTCGGCGTTTGGAAAACGGAACAACCGACTAAACTGTTACAGTCTCTAAATAGAACCCAGCGCTGCCCGGAATGCCAACGGGCCTCCGCGAGCCCTTATGTGTCCTTATACGCCTTCAAGAAGTCATCCCTGGAAATGCCTGCCTGGTTAATAATGGTTCATAGAGTTGAGCCTTTTATCCGAGAATGGTTGGGCATTGTCAATGGCGTACGCGTTCCGTCGGGATTGTCTCTCACCATCGATATGTGGTTCCCTTGTCGCACGATACGAAATCCCAAGATTTGCAAGGTTTTGATCACCTTTTTGATGGGGGCGTCAACAGGGAACTTGGGCATCAAGAAGGAACTCCTGCTTCAGCAATGAATGCTTCAATGATCGGTGACTCCTGTTTGAAAACTTTTTCCCCAAAAGTTTCGATATGAAAAGCAATGGCTGATTTCACATTTTCCAACGCCTCCTCGTATGTGTCACCTTCTCCTACGACAACGCCTTCGATGCCTAGAGGATAAGATACATAACCATCTTTATGTTTTTCGACAACGATTTTGATGGGCTCTTTCATGCAAATTGACCTCCTATGCCAAAAAGGTGCTTGTTACGATTGCGGTTCGCACAAATACATTCTACAACGCCCGGGCCCGCCCGCGCAACCCGCCCGCTCCCCAGCCCCCCGCTCCCCAGCCGGATGCGGGCGGCGCTCATCCCACCTTTCTTACTTTCGTTGCTTCCAATATCCCGATTCACGATAAAGGTTCATCACTGCAACGACGAATATCATATCTCGCTCTGCAGAATACAGAATGCCGTAGGGAAAGCGTTTGACCAAAGACCTTCTGATGTCGCCTTCCAACACTGGCCATGCTTCTGGAAATTCGACTGCCCGCTGGATGGCTAAATGAACTTCCAGGGCAAAATCGTATCCCAAACCGGGCTCTATGCTTTCATAATAATCTATTGCTTCAGTGAATTCAGCTTCAGCTTGTGGATGAAAGAAAACCTTCATTTTCCAAGCCTTGCCCATACCTTCTCGAAGACCTCATCGCCCGGGATTGCATTTACTCGACCCTGTCTGAGTTCGCGCAGACGCCGCTTTGCTTCATCCACCCACTTTTTATCTATCTCCGATGTTGGCGGGTTGAGACTGCGCAGCAACGAATCCACCACCAACGCACGCTCTTCCACCGGCAACGACACTGCTTCCTCGATAAGATTCTTTATGTTCATATTTCATCCTCTGTTCAACATAACTGGACAATGTGCGGGCATTGATGTCGATTTATGCAAAATGTCAGGAATGGAGATGCTGTTCGAGATATGAGTCAGTGGAAGTCACACTTGTGCGCTCCTCCACCTCAGTTTTCCATATTTTCTCTGGCGTGTCAAATCCTCAAAATGCGACGCACCTGCGAGGAGTCTCGCAATGACGCTACACCACAATCGGCGCCCGATACTCGCCAAAGGCCCGGCGCAATACGTCCGTGATCTCGCCCAGGGTGGCGTAGGCCTGCACGGCCTCGACGAAGAGGGGCATGAGGGGCGCGTCCGGCGTGCGGGCCGCGGCCTCGATGCGGGCCAGGATCGCCTCCACCCGCGCCTGATCCCGCTGCGCCCGCACCTGCTGCACCCGGGCGATCTGCGCGGCCTGCGCGGCTTCATCCACCCGCAGCAGCTCGGGCATGGGCTCGGGCTCGGTCACGAATTTATTCACGCCTACCACGATCTGCTCCCCCGCCTCGATGGCCATCTGCGCCCGATACGCGCTCTCCTGAATCTCTCGCTGCATAAAACCCTCCTCGATGGCCCGCACCGCGCCGCCCAGGGCTTCGATGCGCTGGATGTAGTCCCAGGCCCGGGCCTCGATCTCGTCCGTCAGCTTCTCGATGGCGTAAGAGCCCCCCAACGGGTCCACCGTGTCGCCCACGCCCGCCTCATAAGCCAGAATCTGCTGAGTGCGCAACGCGATCTGCACCGCCTTCTCCGTGGGCAGGGCCAGGGCCTCATCCATGCTGTTGGTGTGCAGGCTCTGCGTGCCGCCCAGCACCGCGGCCAGGGCCTGCACCGTCACCCGGATGATGTTGTTTTCGGGCTGCTGCGCGGTGAGGGTTGAGCCCGCGGTCTGGGTGTGAAAACGCAGCTTCCACGAGCGCGAATTTTTGGCCCCGAACTCCTCGCGCATAATGCGCGCCCACAGGCGACGGGCCGCCCGGTATTTCGCCACCTCCTCCATGAAATTGTTGTGCGCGTTGAAGAAGAAGGAGAGCTGGCGGGCGAAGACGTCGATATCCAGGCCCGCGTCCAGGGCCGCCCGCACATAGGCCATGCCGTCGGCCAGGGTGAACGCCACCTCCTGCACCGCGTCGCTGCCCGCCTCGCGGATGTGGTAGCCGCTGATGCTGATGGTGTTCCACTTGGGGACCTCCTGCGCACAGTAGGCGAAGAGATCGGTGATCAGGCGCATGGAAGGCTGGGGTGGGAAGATGTAGGTGCCGCGGGCCATGTACTCCTTGAGGATATCGTTCTGCACCGTGCCCCGCAGCTTGCTCACCGGCACGCCCTGCTTGCGAGCCACGCCAATCACCATGGCCAGCAGGATGGGCGCGGTGGCGTTGATGGTCATGGAGACCGACACCTTGTCCAGAGGGATGCCGTCCAGCAGGGTCTCCATATCGGCCATGGATGAGATGGCCACGCCCACTTTGCCCACTTCGCCCAGGGCCATGGGATGATCCGCGTCGTAGCCGATCTGGGTGGGCAAATCGAAGGCCACCGAAAGCCCGGTCTGGCCCTGCTCGATGAGATATTTATAGCGGCGATTGCTCTCCGCGGCCGTGCCGAACCCGGCATACTGGCGCATGGTCCAGAAGCGCCCCCGATACATGGTGGGCTGCACCCCTCGGGTGAAGGGATAGTCGCCCGGGAATCCCAGCTTCTCCAGATAATCGCCCTCGGCCCCAGCCTGGGGCAGGAAAACCCGCTCCATGGGAATGCGGGAGGGCGTTTCGAATTGCTCCTTGCGTTCGGGAAAACGCTTCAGCGTCGGTTGCAGCACCGCATCTTCC
Organism: Anaerolineae bacterium; assembly: GCA_027036755.1. GTDB lineage: Bacteria > Chloroflexota > Anaerolineae > J102 > J102 > M2005. The sequence continues at coordinate 2,595 of JALWDV010000854.1, read as the reverse complement.
CAGCGGGCCAGGGCATCGATCAGGGGAGTTGCATCATCTTTGAGTGCCATAGTGCTTTCTGTTGAGTGGGTGAGGGTTTGGAAATGGAGTTGGTTCGGCTATTCTTCCTGCTCCAAAGGCCCGAGCACCATCATTTGCGCGTTGCCTTCCACGCTTTGCCCCACCTCCACGCTGATATTCTGCACCACGCCCTCCCGCGGCGCCCGAATTTCGTTCTCCATCTTCATGGCTTCCAGGATGACCAGCGGATCGTTGGACGCGACGACCTGGCCTTCCTGCACCAGGATTTTCACCACCAGGCCCGGAATGGGCGCATTGATAGGCTGATCCCCTTCCCCCGCGGAGACGTCGGCGCGGCTGCTTTCCATGCGCAATTGCCGTTCATCCGCCACATCCACGCTGAACGCATTGCCGCCCAGGGTGACGCGATATCCCCGCTGCTGCTCCTCCACCACCAGCTCGTGGGATTGATGGTTTTTGAGCAGCGTAAAAAGACCCAAAGGATCCACCTGGATCAGGTCCGCCTCCACCGGCTCGCCATCCATGGTGATGCCCCCCTCGGGCGTGATTTCGATTTCGTAGGTGAAGCCGTCAACTTGAGCGATGTATTTCATGGGTATTGGGTGTTGGGTATTGGATATTGAATCTCGGCATAGTTCATTCTCATTCAAAACGATCTTTACAATTTTTCTTCGTGTTCTTAGTGCCTTTGTGCCCTTTGTGGTTAGTTAACCGGGGTACGTTAGCAGTTACAAGATGCAAAAGGACGGACTGAACTATGCCTGTATCTTTAAACCAGCCGCCGCAGGCCGTTGAGCAACGCCGCCTTGCGCCAGACCGAAACGCCGTCCTTCTTGCCGCCGTCATGGCCGAGGGTGACGGCTTGCTGCCCGCGCTGGTGCAGCAGCATGGCCGAGACCAGAGCCGCGATGCGGCGCTTTTCCTCGATGTCATCGGTGACGGGCGGCGTGTGGGTTTCCAGAAAACGGGTGTCGAACTGGCCCCATTGGAAGCGGGGCGTATCCACCAGGCCCAGGTGGAAGGGGATGGTGGTCTTGACGCCCGCGATGCGGTACTCGGTCAACGCCCGCCGCAGCCGCAAGATGGCCTCGGCCCGGTTTTCGCCGTAGGCGATGAGCTTGGCGATCATGGGGTCGTAGTACAGGCCCACTTCCATGCCCACATACACGCCCGACTCGATGCGAATGCCCGGGCCTGTGGGCTCGCGCAGGGCCACGATGGTCCCTGTGGAGGGCATGAAGTTGTTGTCCGGGTCCTCCGCGGTGATGCGGGCCTCGATGGCCCAGCCCTTCATGTGGATGTCATCTTGGGTGAAGCGAAGCCTGCGGCCATCGGCGATGGAAATCATCTCCTTGACAATGTCCACGCCCGTGACCAGCTCGGTGACGGGATGCTCCACCTGCAAGCGAGTGTTCATCTCCAGGAAATAGAAATTGCCATCCTTATCCAACAGAAACTCGACCGTGCCCGCAGAGACGTAGTTGACTGCCTTGGCCGCGGCCACCGCCACCGCGCCCATGCGCTGCCGCAAGTCCTCGTCCACCACCACCGACGGACTTTCCTCCACCAGCTTCTGGTGCCGTCGCTGGATGGAGCACTCGCGCTCGCCCAGGTGGATGACGTTGCCGTGAGCGTCGGCCAGGATTTGAATCTCCACGTGTCGGGCGCCCTCGACAGCTTTTTCCAGATACACCGTGTCATCGCCAAAGGCTTTGAGCGACTCCCGCCGCGCCGCGGCCAGCGAGGACTTCAGTTCTTCGGGCTTGTAGACCAGGCGCATGCCCTTGCCGCCGCCGCCCGCGCTGGCCTTCACCAGCACTGGATAGCCGATTTCCTCGGCTGCGGCCAGCAGTTCATCGTCGCTCAGGCCCGCGGGCGTGCCGGGGATGAGGGGAACGCCCGCTTTGGCCACCGTCGCCCGCGCGGTGACTTTATCCCCCATGGCGTGAATGGCCTCGGGCGTGGGGCCGATGAAGACCACGCCCGCGTCGCGGCAGGCCGCGGCAAAGGCCGCATTCTCGGCCAGAAAGCCGTAGCCCGGGTGGATGGCCTCGGCCCCGGCCTGGCGGGCCACCTCGATGATCTTGTCCCCGCGCAGATAACTTTCGCTGGCGGGCGCGGGCCCGATGTGATACGCCTCATCTGCATAGCGCACATGCAGGGCGCTGCGGTCTGCATCGGAATACACGGCCACAGTTTCGATGCCGCGCTCCTGGCAGGCCCGAATGATGCGAAGGGCGATCTCGCCGCGGTTGGCTATGAGGATTTTTTTGAACATAGGCTTTGGGGATGGAAGGCAGAGGATAGAACGCAGAAAAATCTGAAACAACTGATAAACGCAGATTTTTTAGATTTTACGATTATTTTTTAGCTTTGGGGATGGAATGCAGGCACATCTGATGTCCGCAGATTTTCGCAGATTATTTTGATTTGGGTGCGTCCTAAACGAGTTAGGGCCAGCCGGGCGTTTTGGCCGAATGATGAATGTTCACAACCCGAATCGCTATAGTGGCGTTCGCCACGTCCGCCCGGCGATGAAGTCGCCGGGCTACAAAACAGCGCCGGATAAATCCG
>JALWDV010000853.1 GCA_027036755.1 Anaerolineae bacterium | reverse complement strand
CCCCTGCGGGGCTAGCCGGATTTATCCGGCGCTGTTTTGTAGCCCGGCGACTTCATCGCCCGGCGGACGTGGCAAACGCCACTATTGCCGATTTAATTTGTGAACATTCATCACGCGGCAAGTGTTGCAGCGAAGCCCGCCCACTAAATACTGAAAACTGAACTACCGAACACCGCACACTCGCCCCTCACTGCCCTCGCCCGAACACAATCATCTGCAGCGTCTTCACAATGAGATACAAATCGAACGCAATGCTCGCGTTCTGGATGTGGTACAGCTCGTACTCGAACTTGTGCAGGTGGGAAATGTCGTCGTCCGCGTAGCGGTAGCGGATCTGGGGCCAGCCGGTCAGGCCCGGTTTCATGCTGAAGCGCAAATGATAGAAGGGGATCATCTTGGCCAGCCGGTCCGCGTTCACCTTGCGGATGGGGCGCAGGCCCACGATGCTCAGCTCGCCCTTGAGCACATTCCAGAGCTGGGGCAGCTCATCCAGCCGGGTCTTGCGCAGCCACTTGCCCACCCGAGTCACCCGCGGGTCCTCGGCCTGGGCGTACGCGGCCTCGCCCTCCTCCTCATACTTGTGATACATGGAGCGGAACTTGGCGATGACGATGGGCTTCTGCCGCATCCCCAGGCGCTCTTGCCGGAAAATGGCCGGGCCCGGCGAATCCAGCTTGATGGCCAGCATGAGCAGGGGCCAGAAAGGCAGAGTCACGGCCAGGCCGAACAAAGCCAGGCCAACGTCCATCACCCGTTTGATCTGGCGCACCACCGCGGAGCCGTAAGGCTGGCTGAGATACGTGAGAATCCAGCGGGCGTCGATGGTCTCGATGGGCACCCGGCCCGTCATCGCGCCGTAGAAATTCGCGGCGTCATACACCCCGATGCCGTCGAACTTCCAGTCGATGGCCTGCTCCAGATATTGGGGCGGAATGCCCGCGCGGGCCGAAAACACCAGCATATTCACCTCCTCATCCCGCACCACCTGCTCCAGGGTTCGGCCATGCTCATCCACCAGATGCCACTCGCCGTCACCTTGCCTGTCTTGCAGATTCGCGACCATGAACGCGCCCACCACCTCATAATCGCCCAGAGGCCGTTCGCTGATCTCCGCCTCGATGCCCTTCTCTACGGGATTATCCACCACCAGCAGCACCCGTTGGGGGCGGGTGAAGCGCAGGAGATAGACGTGGAACAGACGCCGCCAAGAATAAAGCCCGATGAAGGCCAGGGGCCATTGCACCAGCACGACCACGCGGCCAAGCTGAAGACCGCGCAAAAAGAAGGAGATGAACGCGGCCAGGGCCATCCCGATGAAAGTGGCCAGGAAGAGCACCGCCGCGTTGGCCCGATCCCCCATGTCTCGGGCCAGATTATATTGATCGAAGATGTAGAGCGCGAAGAGGAAAGTGAACAGCAGGGAATACGCGCCGCTGGGCAGAGGCCAGATGTGCACCTCGGTCAGGCTGGCGCCCTCGAACGCCACGCGGCGAGCGAGCACGCCCAAAATCGTGCTGAGGATGATGATCAACGCGTCGCCCAGGAGCAACGCGAGTTGCCGCCGCCGCTCCGGGCCCGTCCACAAACTCTCGCGATGCAGACTCATAGCAGCCCTTTCTCCTTCAGCAATTGATCGTAAAGTTCCTGGGTTTTGCGCTGCATGGTGGCGATATCCCACCGGTCGTCCACCAACGCCCGCCCCTGCCGGCCCATGTGCCGGGCCGCCTCCGGGTTTTGGATGAAGCGCTCCATCGCCGCAGCCATGGCCTCGACGTCGCCGTATCGAAAAACGTAGCCGTTCACCCCATCCTTCACCATCTCCCGCACGCCCTCGGCCTCGAACGCGAGGATGGGAACGCCCACCGCGTCCGCCTGCACCAGCACCTGAGGCAGCCCCTCTCGCTCGCTGGCGAAGAGCTTGACATGCAGCGCAGCCATGATCTCGGGCACGTCGTTGCGATAACCCAGAAAATGGATGCGGTCGCTCAGGCCCGCGTCCGCCACCAGCTTCTGCAACCGCTCGGCCGAAAACCCCTCGCCCGCGAAGACCAGATGCAGGCGGGGATAGCGAGGCGCCAGGATTTGCATCATGCGGACGAGATGACGATGCCCCTTGCGCCATTCCAGCGCGGCGATGTAACCGGCCGCGAACGCATCCTCGGGCAGACCCAGCTCCCGACGCTTGGCCCGACGGGCCTCCTCGGGCAGCTCGCCCGCGGCTCGAAACGCGGTCAAATCCATGCCGCTGTGGATGATGACGTAGTCATCGCGGCCGCCCACGCCCGCAGCCAGATACCGATCCCGCAAATCCTCCCCCACGCTGATGACCTTGTCCGTCCACTGCATGGCCCGCTTCTCCAGCCAGAGATAGGTGGCGTTCTCAAGCCAGGTCTGGGTGGGATTAAAAGTGGCCCCGTGCAGGCCGTGGATGACCAGGGGGACGCCCACCCGGTGCGCGGCCCAGCGGCCCAAAATGCCCGCCTTGCCCAAATGCGTGTGGACGATAGTGTAATTCTTTTCCCGAAACAGCTTCTCCAGCGCTCGCGCCGCCCGCCAGTCCTTCGGGGGATGCAGGGAGCGAATGAGATCGGGGACTTGGATCCAATTCACGCCCGCGCCCTCCGCCCGCCAACGGTCAGCGCTGGCCCCGACGATGAGATCCACCTGGAAGCGGGACTTGTCCAGCCCGGCGCAGGTCATAATGGTGTTTTTGGCCCCGCCCGCGCCATGAAAGCGGGTGATGACGTGGCCGACGCGGATTTTTTCGGAAGACATAGTCAGTGAGTAGTATTCAGTGTTCAGTGTTCAGTGAGCAGTAACTGCTAAGGCGGTTGACCCCAATCGACCTCTTTTGCCACGAAGACGCGAAGGAAACGAAGACGTGAAGTCATTCAACAAAGATTTTATCCGTGTTTCCTCGTATCCGTGTTGCGTGAACAGGGCTACGTTAGCAGTTACAGCAAGCAAGGAAAAGATGATGACGTTTGACGTTTGACGCTTGACTTCAGGAACCTCCCGTTATCGCCGTCAGCGCATCGGTCAGCGCATCCACAAATCGATCCAGACCGAAGTTGGCCAGGGCGTAGGCCCGGGCCGATCGTCCCATGCGCCGACGCTCCTCGGGATGTTCCAGCAGCCAGGTCAGGCGCTGGCGCAGCGCGTCCAGGTCATCCACAGGAATGACGAAGCCCGTTTCGCCATCGATGGTGGATTCGGTGTGTCCGCCCGAGGCGGTGCGCACCGCAGGAACGCCCGCGGCCGCGGCCTCGATGACGGCCAGGCCGAATCCCTCAATGCGGCTGGGCAGCGCCAGGATGTCGATGGTGCGATAGAACGCGGGCATGTCGGCCAGCCACCCGGGAGCATGAAACCGCCCCGTCTCGATGAGCGGCTGAGCCCGGGCCAAAATCTCCCGCCGAAAATCCGCGTAGGCCGTGGGCGCATCGCCAGCCAGGATGAAATGCGTCCGGGGATGGGAGCGGGCCAGTTGCAACGCGGCCCGCACGAACAAATCCACGCCCTTGCGGGGAGTGACGCTGCCCGCCAGCCCAATGACCGGCGCGTCGGGCGGAATCGCCAGCGCCCGGCGCATGTCTGGGCCTGGGCTGCTGAATTCATCCAGCGGAACGCCGTTGGGCGCATAACCGATGCGGCTGGCGTAAGCGGGATGGCGCTGCCGAAAAGCCTGCTGCACATCTCGCGAGCAGCAGGCGGCCGAGGTGATCAAGCGCATGGCCAGCCTGTCCATCCGTCCGCGATCCCTATCCTGCTTGATGTGCCAGAAAAGCGGTTTTCGGGCCAGATGCGCGGCCGGCCCCAGGGTGAGCACGGCCCGGCGATTGTTGGCGTAAACCGCGTCGGCCTGAATGCGCCGCAGCCACCGGGCCAGTTTCAGGCTCCAGGGCGTCAGCAGCGCGCTCTGGCGTATTCTATCCCAGCCCGAGCCGTGGAGCAAAGCGCCGCCGGTCTGCGCCAATTCGGCGGGAAGCGGCATGATCTGCAAGGGCAAGCCCAACGCCCGCACCCGTTCGGTGAATGCGCCTTCCATGGGAGCCAGCACGATGGGCGTCAATCGGGCCGGATCGTAGGAGGCGAAAAAGCGCAGAATATCCAGTTGACCGCCGTAAAGATGCCGGGGGGAAGACTGGTAGAAAACGATGGTGGGGGAAGAGGGCATAGGGGGAACACGTCTTTTCGAGAACATCGAATCTTTCGCCGATGAGCGCCAATGGTTTTATAATCGCAACTATACAGGCCACAGCGAAAAAACGCCTGAAGAAGCAACGTTGGCCATTGACGCCAACCCACGTCATGCGTAAAACGTCAAACGTCAGGCCGCTATCGCCAAAGATGTGTCCTGCAATGAGCCATGACATCGTTACAGCAGCGTGACGTTTGACGCTTGACGTTTTACGGTCTTGGCATGTCGCCTGTTGGCGGCTCTAACCTGCAATGTTGACATGTGAGCTGTATAGTCACTTATAATCCATGCCATGGCGAAACGCAAATCCTCCCGACCCCATAAACGAACATCTCACATTTTCCTCTCGCCCCGGCTGAAGGCCCAGCTCCGCCAGGGACATCCTTGGGTGTATCGAGACGCAGTCGAACGCGCGCCGGCGGGATTGCCCTCGGGAGCCTGGGTGCGGGTGCAAAGCGCCAATCAGCAGGCGGTGGGGTTGTGGGATGCGTCCGGGGCCATCGCAGTGCGCATCTTCAGCGCCACCACCATCCCGGACGCGGCCTGGGTGAAGGCCCGGGTGCGCGAGGCCTGGGAACGGCGGGCCTTTCTGCGCTCACCCGAATCCGCCACCACCGCCTATCGCTGGCTCTACGGCGAAAGCGACGGCCTGCCCGGCATCGTGGTGGATTTGTACGGCGATGAGGAGGATCGGCGCTGGGCCGTCATCAAAAGCTATTCGGCCAGTCTGGAGCGGGTGCGAAAATGGGTGACGGACGCCCTGGCATCCTTCACCTCCCTCACCGGCGTGGTGGATCGTTCGGGCGAGGGATGGGCCATGCTGGCCGGCGCGCCGCCGCCAAATGAGATCATCATCCGCGAAAACGGGCTCCGCTTTGCGGTGGATATCCTGCACGGGCAGAAGACGGGATTCTTCCTTGATCAACGCGACAATCGGGCCACGGTGGGACGCTGGAGCCCGGGCAAGCGCGTGCTCAATCTTTTCAGCTACACCGGCGGCTTCAGCGTGTATGCGGCCCGGGCCGGAGCCAGTCAGGTTGTTTCGGTGGATAGCGCGCCCGCGGCCATGACCGCGGCCCGGCGCAACTTCCACCTGAACGATCTGGACCCCACCGGGCATGAATTCATCGTGGCGGACGCGTTCGAACAGTTGGAGAAATATCATGGCGAGGGGCGACGCTTCGATTTGATCATCGTGGACCCGCCCAGCTTCGCCCGAACCAAAAGCCAGCTTCCCCAGGCCATCAAAGCCTATCGGCGATTGAACGCGCTGGCCATGCGCTGTCTGGCCCCGAATGGTCTGCTGGCGGCCAGCAGTTGCACGGCTCAGGTGAGTCCTGAACGCTTTCGGGCGCTCCTGGCCGACGCGGCCGCGGACGCGAAGCGTCGGTTCATCATCCAGCACGAAGCGGGCCAGCCCCCGGATCACCCCGTGGCCGCGCATTTCCCCGAAGCCCGATACCTCAAATTCCTGCTGGGCCAGGTGACGGAACGGGCCTGAACGCGAATGACATTTGGCGCTCGATCTCGCCATCGGGCCGCCGTTCAGGCCGTCTGCTATGAAAATAAACTCTCCCACGTCATTTCGAGGGAGCGCAGCGACCGAGAAATCCCCTTGCAGACGAGGAGATTTCTCCTCCCTACGGTCGTCGAAATGACGTAACAAAGGATTTTCGTCCGTGTCGGAGCGCTGCCGCGCGTGGCGCCTGCTTTGAAAATAGAATGATAGAATGATCGCTGGTTGCAGAAAGATTGGCAAATCCCACGTTTGGTGAATCTGCAACGGGCGTGATTCGTAATGCGTAATGCGTGAGGTCGTCACGCATCACGTATCACGCATTACGTCTCTCCTACGTCATTTCGAGGGAGCGC
>JALWDV010000852.1 GCA_027036755.1 Anaerolineae bacterium | reverse complement strand
GGGCTGGGGTGGGGGCCAGGTCCAGCGGCCAAGGCTGCAAAACTGACGAACGCTGTCTTGAACGTTGGCTCAGCAGGCCTACCTTAGTAGTTACCGTGAACTGCCACTATTTTCTCCGTGACCTCCGTGTCTCCGTGGTGAAATGACCTTTTTGCGGTGGAGTCATCGTTTTCTCGAAAAACGCGACGCCGAAAGCCCGCTCGCCGCCGTGCACGCCCAGGATCGGGCCAGCTTCGGCCACCAGGATGTCGGTGCGCGGGAACGCCAGCGCGGGCGCGACCATATCGGCCAATTGCCCGGCGAGCTGCGGCGCTCGGGTGTGGGCTACAGCCACGCGCTCCGCCCGTCTGCCGGTGATGGATTCGACGATGTGGCGCATTCCCTTCTTGGGGCTGCGCACAGCTCCGGCAAAGGCCAGCTCGCCCTCTCTCATCTCGATGATGATCCTGATGGAGAGCATCGAAGACATGCGCTTGATGGCCCCCATGGCCAGGGCGATGCGTCCGCCCCGCTGGATGGCCTCCAGCGAATCGAGATAGAGGAGAATCCGCAGCCGGCTGCGCGCGTCCGCCAGGTCGGCGAGGATGGCGGGGACGTCCCAGCCTCGCTCGATGCGCCGGGCCGCTCGCAACACCTGCAGGCCCACGCCCAGGGAGATGGCCCAGGAATCGAACACATGCACGCGACCGTCGAATTCACGGGCCGCCAGGAGTGCGCTGTTGTAGGTGCTGCTGTGCTTGCCTGTGATGGTAATGACGATGACCTCATCCGCGGTCGTCAGGGCCTCGGCGAAAACCTGGCCGAAGGCTCCGGGCGCTGGCGCGGCGCTGCGGGGAATCTCGCCCGCGGCGAACCGCCGCCAGAATAGCTCGCTGTTCTGGTGGTCGCCCGTCATCTCTTCATCGCCAAAATGAATCAACAACGGGACGACTCGAATGCGATGCTGGGCCAGCAGTTCGGGGGGCAGATCGTTGCTGCTATCGGTGATCAACGCGATTTTGGGCATGATTTATCGGGCCTGGCGGAAGCTTACAACGCGAAGACGTTATTCCTCGGAAACAGGTTCCGTCCCCTCGATCCACTTCTCATACAATGGCATCGGATCGATGCCGCCCACCTCGGTGACGATATCCAGGAAATTCTGCGGCGTTGGCGTTTTGAATCGATAGCGCTCGATGAACGCGTGCAGCACATCCAGATATCTGTCCCGCCCCATTTCCTGATAGAGGCTATCGAAAAAGAGGGCGGATTTGGCGTAAACCAGGATTTCGTAGTTGGTGCTATCGAACGCGGTGACTTCTTGCCCCACCGGCACATCATAGCCATTATCCTGCACCCATTTGACCGGAATCCTCCACCGCTGGACGCGTATGCGATCCGCAACTTCTTGGCCGTAGAGGGTCTCCATGTAGAGCAGGCTGCTGTGTTCGGCCAGACCTTCATCCAGCCAGGGGTAGCGGTAGGGATCGGATCCGACCAGGGCGTACCACCACTGGTGAGAGATCTCGTGGGCGATGAGAATCTCCTGGCTGTTGGTGACATCGCGATAAACGTCCACGCCGATGTAGTTGAGTTTGGGGAATTCCATGCCCAGATAGCGGGTGGGCGCTTCGGTCACATCCAGTTCGGTGTAGGCGTAAGGGGAAAAGAGGCGATGGTAGACGCGCATCACCGCGGCCGAGTAAGCCATGGCCGATTTGCCCGCGTATTCATCCTGGGGCAGGTAGTAGTTGTTGATGACGTCGCCTTCCACCATCTGGCTGAGTTTTTCCAGCCGGTCGCTGACGACCATCGTCCATTCGCGGGCGGGGCCTGTCACAAAACGATGATCCACCCATCCCGGCTCGTTGGCATCAGCCTGCGCCATCTCTACGCCTGTGGTGACGATGGTGTAATCGGCCGGCAGCGAGACGGTGACGGAGTAAAACGCCTGGTCGGTGAGGGCGATGTCTGCGAAGGTGGGGGGAATCTCCAGCCGCCAGGGGTTGGCGGGATTGCCGGTCTGGCGGGCGAGCATGGGATAAGCGTAGGGCAGCGTCAGGATGTCCTGGCTATCGCCAAAGAGCACGTAGCCATCTTTTTTGGGGGCGATGATCTCGAATTCGACTTCGAGATCCTGCTCCTGTCCGGAATCGAGTTCATTGATGAGGGTCACCCGCACGGCGGTGTTTTCCACGTCCGGCACGAAGCCCACGGCGTATCTATCGGGCAGGGTGCGCACGGCTGAAACCTTCATCAAGCCGCCCAACTGAGGCAGATTCGGGTACAAGCGCAGGTAGATATCGCTCATGACGATGCCGCTGAGATTGCGGAAATGCACCTGCTGCACGCCCGTCACCCGGCGGGCGTCAGGATCGACGCGCAGCGTGAGGTTGTAGCGTGGCGTGCTTTCGAAATCGAAATCTGCGGGCAGCGCCTCTTTGTGAAACGCCGGATAGTAAGGCTCCAGTGGGTCGGACTGCTTCTGCTGCACCTCGGGCGCGTTGCAAGCCGCCATGATGAGCAGCAGACTCGACAGCAGCAAGGGAATGAGGAAGAGTCGCGGAGAGCGCATGGGGGATGAACGGGAGTGGGTTGAGGGATGATTAAAGACATTATCGAAAACGAGAAAGTCTTTGTTCACCCCTGGCGTCGTGCTGTTGCTGACAGAGATCAAAGGTAACTGCTAACGTATGCCAGTTGGTTGTCTTTTTCCACTCAAACCTGACAGGTTCTCGTAATCTTGGCGGTAAGATGTGCGCTTTTCAGCCAGCAACGAAGCGTGCAAGGCTCTGAATCGCTGCCAAAGGAACCTGTCAGGTTAGTTCAAGCGAAAACGACCTTAGCAGTTACGATCAAAGATTAATGAACAATGATTAAAGGCCAAATCAGCGTGGTTTTCACTTTAATCATCACTTCATTAATCATTGATGCGGATGCGATTGAGCGGCAGCGGGGAGTTTACCTGGCAGTGGGTTGTTTCAAATAATGCCTATTCCATGGGCAACGCTGGCGCGTCGGGTTGTTTTTGGATATACTTGGAGACATAATCATCTTTTGATATGATGCTTGGCAATCTGGCACAAATTCGGCTGTATGTCTTTCCCCTGCCGAAATCTTTGCCGAGAGCGTCAAACGTCATGCGTCAAACGTCAAATCGCTATCGGCGCCGGGATTTCCGCCATGACGCTTGACGTTTTACGTTTGATGTCGTTGACTAAAATCTTCGATGCGGCGATATGAAGACATCCGGGAATTTGTGTCGGCGCGCCAGGTTATTATGCCACAATCAGGCTTTGCCTGAAACAAATCCGGGCGTCGTCTTTCCGCGGCGGCGCTTTCCCCCGAATCTCTGCGCTTTTGCGTGATTCCCCCGTTTTCGCAAAAGGAAGCTGTCATGTCAGCCAAAGTCATCATTATCATCAGCGACACGCATATCGGCGCGGGCGGCGCTCAGCAGGGCAACATGCTGGAAGATTTCATCTCGGACGAGATTTTCTTCGATTGGGTGCATCGCTTGCGGGATGAATCGGCGCGCACGGGCGCAGAGATGACCCTTGTCATCAATGGCGACTGGATTGAGTTCCTCCAGGTTCCCGAGGCCGAGACGTTTGATCCCTCTCGGGTTTACGAAGCGGATGCTTACAGGGATCGCTCGGAGGAAGCCGCTCTGAAACGGCTGGAGATCGTCCACGCCGGGCATCCACTGATATTTCAGGCCCTGGCCGATTTTCTATCCCCGGGCCCGCCGCGGCGCTCCCTGGTCATCCTCTTTGGCAATCACGATCCTGAACTGGCCTATTCCGGGGTGCAAGATCGCTTGCTGACGCTTTTGGGCGCGACGGGACGCAAACGAGACCTGGTGCGTATTGGCGAGCGCAGTTTCTTCGAAGATGGCGTTTATGTGGAGCACGGCAACGCCTACACCGAGCAGATTAATCGCTTCACCGACTCCGATCATCCCTTCGATCCCGAGGCGCCTGCTCTCATCCAGCGCCCGCCCGGCTCTTATGTCGTCACAGATTTTTACAACGACATCGAGTGGGAGCGCCCCTGGATCGACGGGGTGCATCCCATGACGTCGCTGATCTTTTACGCCCTGGCGTATGACCCCGCGTTCGCCATCCGGGTTGTCAAAGCCTTTCTGCAGGCCGCGCCCGATCTGTTCGGCGATATCATCGCCACCGGAACCGAGGAGGAGAGCGAGAGCCAGCGGCTGCTGGCGGAGCTCGAATCCACGGATGAGCAGGCGTTGGCGCAGCGTCTGGCCAGCGATCCAGACTTTGCCGCCGAGTTTTCGGAGCAGGTGGCCCGGGCGCTGGGGGCGGAGGGAGCCGCGCCGCCCGAGGTCGCGCAGGCGATGGCTACGGGCGGCATCGGGCCCGCGCGGCCCGAGGAACGCGCTCGGGATATCGCGGAGCAGTTCTGGCGGGCGCTGGAGGAGGCCGCGGAGCGGGTGGCTGCGGAGCAGGGCGCGCAAGTCGTGGCCTTCGGGCATATCCACGAACGGATCGAGAAGCCGCTGCCCGGAGGCGCGGTGTATCTGAACACCGGCGCGTGGGTGTGGAAGGCGAATTTCTCGAAATCGCCCGACGCGGTCTGGCGCGATCTCATCGCCCATCCCGAAAAATACATGAATCAACGTCATCTCCCCTATGCTCGGGTGGATATCGCAGCCAACGGACGAATAACGGCGGCCCGGCTTCTGCTGGCCAACGATCCGCCCGCGCCGCCCGCGCCGCCCGGACCCATGCCGCCTGCGGGCCTGTGGGCGGGGTTTGTTCTGGCCGTGCGAAAAATTGTCGCGAGGGTGACCGACTGGCTATAATGGGCGCGTTTGTCTAATCGAAAAGTGTGGAGCGCCTCGCCAGGGTTTTGCGCGCCCGCCAACCATCATACGCCACCCTACGCCAATCCATCCTATGACAACCGCAACTATTCCCTCCCCTCCCAGACAATCCCGCCGCAGCTATCGCTATTTCGATTTCGTCATGGCGCTGTTCGTGACGGTGTTGCTGCTCAGCAATATCGCCAGTTCCGCCAAGCTGATCGATCTGGGCGTCAGCGTTTTTGGCTTGCGCCTCGCCTTCGATGGCGGCACCATCCTGTTTCCGCTGGCCTACATTTTCGGCGATGTGCTCACCGAGGTGTATGGCTACGCCCGCAGCCGCAAGGTCATCTGGACCGGGTTTGTCGCCGCGGCGTTGATGGCCGTCACCTTTTGGACGCTGGGGCGCTTGCCCGGCGATCCTCTGTGGGGCGCGTTCGTTTATGAGAATATGTCGCAGGCCACGCCCGGCATCCCCCGGCCCGACGATCCCGCGCTGTTCGGGCAGGCGGCCTACGATGCGATTCTGGGCGGTGTGAGCACCGGAGCCATCATCATCGCCAGCCTGGCCGCGTATTGGGCGGGCGAGTTCAGCAATTCCTTCATCCTGGCCAAGATGAAGGTGCTGACCCGGGGGCGCTGGTTGTGGGCCCGCACCATTGGCTCGACCCTGGTGGGCGAGGGCGTGGACACGGTGCTGTTCGTGCTCATTGCCACGTTGCTGGGCGTCTTTCCCTGGGCCATCGCGCTCAGTCTCATCGTGGCCAATTATGTGTTCAAAGTATCCATCGAGGTGCTGTTTACGCCTTTCACCTATCTCATCGTCGATTGGTTGAAGCGCAAGGAGCATGAAGACTACTTCGATCGGGACACCGATTTCAATCCCTTCCGCTTCGATTGAGGGCAGCGGTTGGTTGACTGACAAAAGTCAGCTTGACGTCGAAACCTACCGATTAAAATCAGGGCCAGGGGCGCCCCCCCACCTTTTGTTCCTCCCCCGCTCCGAGACGGGCGGGGGAGGAGATAAGGAAGCCTGATTAGATGGGCCGCTCGTCGGCCTGCGCCGCCGTTTGCGGGTCCCGTTTTGACGAGGAAAACGCCGTCCCCGCAGGGGGACTGGCGGCGGAACGCCCGTGGAACCGAATTCATTCGGGTGCGTCCTTTTTCGGTTGAAGCGTTTGCCACGTCCGCCCGGCGATGAAGTCGCCGGGCTACAAAACAGCGCCGGATAAATCCGGCTAGCCCCGCAGGGGCGCTGTTTCTAGCCGGGGGACTTCA
>JALWDV010000851.1 GCA_027036755.1 Anaerolineae bacterium | reverse complement strand
GCCATTTGCAGGATGGTGCGGTTGAACTCCGCTCCCAGAAACGCGCACAACGTTGCATCGTCGTTGCATTCCAGCAATGCGATGTTGGCGATGGCTATGAATCCTGTCCCCAAATTCGCTGCCACCGGCGGCGGGATTACGCGCCCGTTCAGGACGACGTCGTTGCCATCTTCCACATCATCCAGGAATTGCGCCGCAAGGTGCAGGGCGCGCCAGGCGGCTGCAATCGGGATTGCGTCATTGACATTGCCGCCCGCCGTCAGACATGTGTGCAGGGGCAATGTCGTCAGCGAAAAGGGCGCGGCCTCTTCTTTTTGTTTTTCTTCTTCGAAAATGGTTAATATGAGGCGCGTGTAATCCTTATCCTTTTCCAGACTCAGGATAATACTTTTTAGCAGCTCATATATCTGAAGGGCTGATTGCGTGATGATATTTTGCGTGATGATATTCCGTCAGCAAGGTGAGAAGTTGGCTGAAAAAGCACGCGCCACGCCGCGATCTCTCCTTCACATGGCGAAAAAAGGACGCGCTGCAACCGCCATCATTGATGATCGCCCGCCGTCAGACGATCGCCAACCATTCAGCACTGTTTTTTGGGGGGGATATTGATCGCTCAGGACGTTTGCGCTTTTGTTTCAGGCGCTGAGAATTGCCAGTCCCAGGGTCCGTTGGGGCCGTCGCTGGCGTGAACGTCGAGGGAGGAGAATTGCCAGTCCCAGGGCCCGTTGGGGCCGTCGCTGGCGTGAACGTCGCTGGAGGAGAATTGCCAGTCCCAGGGCCCGTTGGGGCCATCGGCGGGGCGGGATTGGGTCAAGAACGCCCGCATGTCGAAAAGGATGTTTTGTTCCTCTTCCGACAATTCAAAAGGGGATAAAGCGCCGCGAGGATCTTCCAGAAATCGCTGACGAAAATTGCCATCAGTGGAAAGACGATGAATCATTTGTTGTAATTGGTTAGCCATAAGCGCCTCCTGCTCGATGGTGGGAGTGGATGGATATATCGGATGCAATGTGGGCTCACATCCAATTGAACCATTATAGCATAATTTTCAGCAAAATGTACTGTCGGTTGCGACAGTCTTTTGTTTTTCACCCAGCAGATGAGCTTTCTTGGGCTGACGTGGATGGCTTTCTCCGTTCGTATCCGTGTCTCACCGCCCAGGCGATAGCCATTCCTCTGGAATCCGCGCCGATTTTGTCATAGATATTGCGTAAATGATACCGCACCGTGCGTTCCGAAATGCCGAGGGTTTCCCCGATTTTCGTATTCGTCCATCCCTGGGCCAGATAGTGCAATATCTCTTTTTCTCGATCGGTGAATGCGACTTCACGCTCGGCTTTCTGGGCGGCTAACATCTTGTTGATGATGGCTCTGCTGAACCAGCCGGTCTCCCCCTCGGCCACACCGCGCACGGCCTCGACAATGGCTTCTATCGCTTCTCTTTTGAGCAAATAGCCTGCCGCGCCCGCCTCCACCATCTCTGTGATGAAGTTTTCGTCATCGTATGCGCTCAGCACCAGCACCTTGACCGGCTCGTTCGAGGCTGCGAGTGTTTTGATCACTTCGACGCCGTTTGCTTTGGGCATCGATACATCCAGCACCAGAACATCCGGTTTCAATTCCATCGCTCGCTGTATCGTCGTTTCTCCGTCTCCGGTTTCCGCCACGACCTGGATGTCGTCCTCCATCTCCAGGATGGTGCGAATGCCTTTTCTTAAAACAGGATGATCGTCTGCCAATAATACGCGTATTTTGTTCATGGGATAGCGTCTCTGCAGATTGGTGGGAGTGCGATAATGCCGTCTGCTCTCCTCATTATACACAAACCGAGATGGGGCGTGCAAACGGTTTGAACCGGTGGAGACTGTAACAGTTTAGTCGGTTGTTCCGTTTTCCAAACGCCGAATGAATTCAGGTCTGAGGGCGTTCCGCCGCATGTCCCCCTCCGGGGACATTTTTCGTCCCGCTGGATCTGTCT
>JALWDV010000850.1 GCA_027036755.1 Anaerolineae bacterium | reverse complement strand
CGCGTCCGAAAACCTTCAATTCCCCCTCTTTTGGACGCGTCACCCCCCTCTCCGGCGCTCCACCTCGCCTTCACCCCTCGTTATGTCTCTTTATTCGGCTTGTTAATGTGCGAAATACAGGCTAAGAACACTAAGACACAAAGACACAAAGGGGAATTTATACATTTTCGCTTCGTGTTCTTAGCGCCTTTGTGCCCTTTGTGGTTTGTTAACCGGGGTGCGTTAGCAGTTACCAGCAAAAACAAGGAGACATCATGCAATTCAAGACCATCATCGAACCGTTCCGCATCAAGACCGTGGAGCCCATCCGCCGCACCACCCGAGAACAGCGGTTGGTCGCCATCGAAGCCGCGGGATACAATCCATTCCTCTTGAAAGCCGAAGATGTGCTCATCGACTTGTTGACCGATTCGGGCACAGGAGCCATGTCTTCTCGCCAGTGGGCGGGCATGATGATGGGGGATGAATCCTATGCCGGGGCCCGCTCCTTCTTCAAATTCGAGGCTGCGGTCAAGAAGATCACCGGATTCAAGCACGTGTTGCCCACGCATCAGGGCCGGGCGGCCGAGCGCATTCTGTTCGGCTCTGCACTGAAGCCGGGCGACATCGTGCCCAACAACACGCACTTCGACACCACCCGCGCCAACATCGAATATCGGGGCGCAATCGCCCTGGATATCCCCATCGCCGAAGCCCATCAGCCCGACGTTTACCATCCCTTCAAGGGCGATATGGACCTGGAGAAGCTGGAACAAACCCTCACCGAAAATCCGGGCAAAGTTCCCATGGTGATGGTGACAGTGACCAACAACTCGGGCGGCGGTCAGCCGGTGAGCATGGCCAACATTCGCGGCATCAGCGAGATCGCACACCGCCACGGCGTCCCCTTCTTCATCGACGCCTGCCGCTTCGCGGAAAACGCCTGGTTCATCAAGATGCGGGAAGAGGGCTACGCCGACAAATCGCCCCTGGAGATCGCCCAGGAGATGTTCGGCTATGCCGACGGGGCCACCATGAGCGCCAAAAAGGATGGCATGGCCAACATCGGCGGGTTTCTGGCCATGAATGACGACGATCTGGCCCAGCGCTGCAGGAACATGGAGATTCTGGGCGAGGGATTTCCCACCTACGGCGGGCTGGCTGGCTACGATCTGGAAGCCATCGCCGTGGGCCTGGAGGAGGCTCTGGACCCCGATTATCTGCGATACCGCATCCGCTCCATCGAATATCTGGGCGAGCGCATGAAGCAGGCCGGAATTCCCTTCATCGAGCCCACGGGCGGACATGCGGTGTACATCGACGCCCGCAAACTGCTGCCCCACATCCCCTGGAACGAATACCCCGCCTGGGCGCTCTCGGTGGCGCTGTACATTGAGAGCGGCGTGCGCTCAGTGGAGATCGGCTCGGTCATGTTCGGGCGGCAGCCCGATGGCAGCGAAAAGCCCGCGGCCATGGAGCTGGTGCGCATGGCCTTTCCGCGACGGATGTACACCCAGAGTCATGTGGATTATCTGGCCGAGGCGCTGGACTACATCAAAGAGATCAGCCCGCGCATTCGCGGGGTGCGCATGGTGGAGGAGCCGCCGGTGCTGCGACATTTCACCGCCCGCTTTGCGCCTGCGCACGGCAGCATCCTGGCGGATGCGTAGTCGTTGCGTAACTACTAACGTAGCCCTGTTCACTCAACACGGATACGAGGAAACACGGATAAAATCTTTTTTTTGAGCGCCTTCGTGTCTTCGTTTCCTTCGTGTCTTCGTGACAAAAGAGGGCGATTGGGGCCAAGGACTTAGTGAGCGTCCAGAATAACTTCCCTTTTTCGTTGCGCCACTGGCCGAGTAATGAACATTGACAAAATAATCCGGTTATAGGCCCGGGGCGCTTCGCGCCCGCCGCCAACGCCGGGGGATGAAGTCCCCCGGCTAGAAACAGCGCCCCTGCGGGGCTTAGCCGGATTTATCCGGCGCTGTTTTGTAGCCCGGCGACTTCATCGCCGGGCGGACGTGGCAAACGCCATTATTGCCGATTTAATTTGTGAACATTCATCAGTCGGTGAGCGCAAAAAGGGATCTAATTTTTAGACGTTTACTGGAGTCTGGCGAAAATTATTTTGGCTGCCTTTCATGCCATTTTTCGACACGAATTGAGCTAATTTGACGAATTTTTCTTCCTTTTTTCGCAAAATTCGTGTGAATTCGTGTCGGAATTCAAAAAACGCCAGTGTCCAGGACGTTTACTTAGCAGTTACGCCGTTGCGCAGAAAAAGGCCGGTTTATTGTCTTCCGGCGTTTTCACTGCTACAATTTGGCAGGTGCGACGCGCTTGAAACTTGTACAAGTGCATCGCACCTTGTCGCACCCTCTGGCCGCTGCGCTCCCTCGAAATGACGTAGGAGAACCGTAATGCGCGATTCGTGATGCGTGACGACCTCACGTATTACGCATTACGCATCACGCATCACGCATCACGCCGATTGCAGAATCGCTCAACGCGGGCTTTGCAAACCTTCGGCAACCAGCGATCATTCTATTTTCAATGCAGTCACGATTTTGAAGAATTTCCACGCGTCAGTGAATAAACACGACAGGCTGCGGCTGGGCGTTATCATCGTCGGCGCGCTGCTGAGCATCGCCCTGCTGATTGCAGGCGTTCTCTTGCTGCGCGCCGCGTTCACGCCCGCCGCCCAGACGACCGAAGACATCGCGCCCGCCGCGCCGGGCGAATTTCTGATCCTCGTGGCGCCCTTTCAGCACCAGGGCGGCGAAGCGTATGATTTCGGCGCGGAGCTGGCCAACGATCTGCGGCAGGCTCCCCACAACGCCGACGATTATCGGGTGGCGGACATGGCCCACGCGCCCGACGAGAATGAGATTCCCGAACTGGTGCAGTCCTATCATCCCCGGGTCATCGTCACCGGCGCGTATGACGAAACGAATATCGACGCCTGGGTTTACTTCATCCCGCCCGAGACCCTGCCGCCCGAGCTTGCTCAGACCGAGGGCGGCTTCCTGCTCTTCTCAGATATGAAACCCGCGCGCTATCACGTCTACGCCCCGCGCGGCCTGGGACATCCCCTGCAATACCTCCAGTACTGGATCATCGGGCAGAGTCAATTCTGGGCGGGCGATGACGAGCGGTCGGTGCAATCCTTCGAGCTGGCGCAGCAGATGGAGCCTGCGGTGACGCCGGTGGATCGGCGAACGGAGATGGATCGCTTCACCGCCACCATCCTGCGGGCGCTGGGATTCATCACCGGGCCCGTCCGGGGCGATTGGCCCGTGGCCCGGGATTTTTACTATCGCGCCTTCACCCTGGACCCCGACTCCCTCGGGGCCGCGCTGGGCCTGGCCGCCTCGCTGGCGCAACTCAACGAACTCGATAAAGCGACAGACATCCTGCAAGCGGTTTTGCGCGAGCATCCCAACGCCTGGCAGGTTTATTTCGCCCTGGCCGAGATCAAAGCGCAGCAGGGACAAAAGGAGGAAGCCCTGGCCCTCTACCAGCAGGCCATCGACATCCTCATCACCGAAAAGCGCCCCGAGTTTCAACAGGCCCTGGCCGACGTTTATTTCAGCCGCGGCTACTATTACTATCAGCAAGGCGATTTTGCCAGCGCCCTGGCCGATTATCAGCAAGCTCAGGCCCTGGGCCGCAAGGACGTTTATCTCCTCAGCAATCTGGGATGGACCGCTTACTTGCTGGGCGATTATGACGCCGCGGCCGAAGCCAGCAGCCAAGCCGCCGCGCTGGCGCCAGATCAGCCGAATCTGGTATTCAACAAAGCCTTGCACTTATTGGCCGCGGGGCGTTATGATGAGGCGCAAGAAGCCTACAATAAAGCCATTCAGCTCACCCTGCAATATGATGACGTTTTGACCCGCAGCCGCTACTTTGGCGTCGCCTATCACGATCTGGAGGAGCTGGCCAGCAAGCGGCCCGACTTGCAACCCATCATTCAGGATATCCAAAACGAGATCGACATCGCCAACGGTTGATGATCGAGACTGGCGGCCATCGCCCTCCCCCATGCACAAGGCGGCCGGATCGCCATTCATCCCCAATTCCCCCGGAGGTTCCCTCATGCCAAACAAACGCCCCCGCAGACGATTTCCGCTTTTCGCCCTGCTTCTGTTGCTGATCTTGCTGGCGGGATGCCAGAAAACGGGTGAAGGGCAGTCATCCAACGCCACGCCCTCGGGCGCTGTGGCCGGAGAAACGTCGGGGCAGGCGGGCCCCGCGGTCAGCAGCGCCCCCGCCCAAATCACAGTCAAAACCGTTTTGCGCCCGGCCATTGACCCCGTCTGCCTGGAAGACAAAGGGAAATTCACCCTGGTCAGCGCGCCCATACCCGATGACGGGCTGGAGCCGGGCATGGTGCATGTCTTTTGCGCCACGGGCGCGCCCGCGGGCCAGATCGTCACCTTTACGCTGAAATCTCCCGACGGCGAGGAACAAAGCTATCAGGCGGCCAGCGTGGATCAGGGCGGCGTCTCGGTGGCGGTGCAGCCGGTGACCATCGGGGCCGACGCCAAACCGGGCAAGTGGACCATGACCGCGGCTTATGGCGATGAGAAAGATAGCGTCAGCTTCCAGGTCAAGGCCGCGTCACAGCCATTCATCGCACTGGCCGAGCCCGTATCGGATGATCCCAACATCATTCGCGTCGCCATTGGCGGATTACCGCCCAATGCGTTGGCCCGATTCGCCATCTATCGCCTGTATCCGGGACAAACCACCGCCGACTCCGCCGAAGCCACGGGCGAATTGCTCATCGAGAACATGATCCAGACCGACGGATCGGGCCGGGCCGACCTGGCGCTGGATGTGGCGGATCAGCCCAGCGGCCCCTATCTGCTAACGTTGCTGCCCCAAAACGACGCCGAGGCGGCCAGCGCGGTCATCAACCTGCCCGAGCGAGAACGCACCGCACTGGCGGTCAACATCCATCGCGGGGGCGGCGCGGGGGCCGAAGCGGGAGCA
Source organism: Anaerolineae bacterium (assembly GCA_027036755.1). Taxonomy (GTDB): domain Bacteria; phylum Chloroflexota; class Anaerolineae; order J102; family J102; genus M2005. The sequence continues at coordinate 1,111 of JALWDV010000850.1, read as the reverse complement.
GGCGCGCCTCCGGCGGGCGAGCCGACAGCAAGCGAAGCGCAGCAACCGGCCGCCTACAATCCCCAGAACCTCCCCCCTGCGCCAGCGCTGGCCGAGGCGGGCGGCGGTCTGCCCGATACGACCACCGTTTCGCTGCCCGACGCATCCCTGCCTCCCTGCACGCCCACAGCCGCTCCCATGGTTCAAATGCAGCCCCAAACGGGCGAGGTGGGCCAATGGTGGTATGGCTGCGCCAGCGGTTTCGCCCCTGGCAAGCCCCTGCGGGTGGACGCCACGCTGGGCAATGGCCAGACCACATCCTTCGATCTGACCAAAACCAGCGACGAAGGAGTCAAATCCTTCAGATGGTACAGCCTGCCCGAGGAGGGAGATGGCGTTTTCAGCATCCGCATCTCAGATCTCACCGGCAATCAGGCCGACGCCAAATGGATGATCGCTTCCGCCTCAACGCCCCATCTGCTGGTTTATCCCCACGTGGTCATCAAGGATGTGGGCGCGGAGCTGCATCTCACGGGCTTCCCGCCCCGGGCCAAAGTGCAGATGGGAATTTACCAGATCGATGCAGCCGGAACCGCCACGCTGGTCAAAAAACTGACCATGAAGACCGACAAGCGAGGCGTGGCGGGACGCGCGTTCAATGAGGCCGCAGACCTGACGCCGGGAACCTATATGCTGATGGCGCAAAGCTCGCCCGCTTATCAGTTCTCGGGCATAGGCGCAGCCGCCACCGCCATCGAATTCTTCAGCGTTGGCGCGCCCCTGGACGAAAAATATGAATTCTACACGCTGTTCGCGGGTCGCGAGGCGGCCGCGCCTGCGGCGCCCGAGGGCGGCGAGACAACCGCATCCGCCGGAGAAACGTCTCCCCCCGCCGAGACGCCTGCACAGCCCGAAGTCCCCGCCGTGTCCGGCATTCCCACCACATTGAGCATTCCCGTCGACAACAGCGCGCCGCCCACCTGCCCCGACGCGCAGGCGGACGCGCCCGCCATCTGCATGATGCCGGACGTCATCGAGCGGGCAACCTACACATACATGCTCATGCACGGTTTCGAGCCCAACACCAAATTCATCGTCTCGGTCACCACGCCCAAGGGCGGGAATGTGAAGC
>JALWDV010000849.1 GCA_027036755.1 Anaerolineae bacterium | reverse complement strand
GGAGAGGGAGCCGCTGGTTTGCAAAGTTTTTTGCAGACGGAGAGGTCTTCCCCACCGCTTGCGGGGGGGGGAGTGAGGGGGGGGCTGCCGCAGCATGCGCCAGACCCTCGAAAACAGGCTACGTTAGCAGTTACCTTTTATGCGCTTTTGGCCAGGTGCTCGTCGCTGAGCCAACGGACAGGCTGACCCTTGTCGTTGAGCAGCAGCGGCCGGGTTCGCTGGGTGATGTTTTCGGCGTTGACCACGCAGCTCGCCACGTCGTCCCGGCCCGGAATCTCGTACATCACATCCAGCAGCACCCGCTCGACGATGGTGCGCAGCCCCCGGGCGCCGGTTTTCTGTCGCATAGCCTCATGGGCCACGGCCCGCAGCGCCTCATCGGTGAAGATGAGCTGCACGTTATCCAGCTCGAGCAAGCGCTGATACTGCCGCAAGATCGCGTTCTTGGGCTGGGTGAGGATGGCGATGAGGGAGTCCTCGTCAAGAGGCTCCAGATTCACGGTCACGGGCAGACGTCCCACAAACTCAGGGATGAGCCCGTATTCCAGCAGGTCTTCGGGGTTGATCTGAGTCAGCAACTCGCTGCGTCGCTTCTCCAGCGCGGATTTTTCCATGGGCGCGCCATTGAAGCCAATGCGCCCGTGAGCGCCCACCCGCTTGGCGATGATGTCTTCGATGCCCGCGAACGCGCCGCCCGCGATGAACAGCACGTTGCTGGTGTCGATGGAGACCAGTTCGGCCTGGGGGTGCTTGCGTCCGCCCTGGGGCGGCACATTAGCCACCGTACCCTCCACAATCTTGAGCAGGGCCTGCTGCACGCCCTCGCCCGACACATCCCGGGTGATGCTGGGGTTGCCGCCCGATTTGCGCGCGATCTTGTCGATCTCGTCGATGTAGACGATGCCGATCTCGGCCCGCTGCACATCCCAATCGGCAGCCTGCAACAGCCGCACCAGGATGTTCTCCACATCGTCGCCCACGTAGCCCGCCTCGGTGAGGCTGGTGGCGTCGGCGATGGTGAAGGGCACGTCGAGGATGCGGGCCAGGGTTTGGGCCAGCAAGGTCTTGCCGCTGCCCGTGGGCCCCAGCAGCAGAATGTTGCTCTTCTGCAGCTCCACATCCTCGGGCTCGGCGCCAGAGATGATGCGCTTGTAGTGGTTGTACACCGCCACCGAGAGCACTTTCTTGGCCCGATCCTGGCCGATGACGTAGTCATCCAGCCGTCGCACCAGCTCCCGGGGCGAGAGGATGTGCTCCAGGCTGAAGGTCAGCGGCGGCTTCTGCTCCGCGGGCGTGATGTTCTCCTCTTCCAGGATCTCCACGCACAGCGCCACGCACTCATCGCAGATGTTGATGCCATCGGGCCCGGCGATGAGGCGCTGCACCTCGCTTTCGGGGCGTTGGCAAAAAGAACAGGTTTGTTCGCTCATTCCTCGTCAGCCTGCTCCAGCACCGGATTGGGTTCGCCGAAGATGTGATCGATGAGACCATATTCCAGCGCTTCCTGGGGGTGCATGTAATGATCCCGGTCGAAGTCTTTTTCGATGCGCTCGATGGGCTGACCGGTGTGTTTGGAGATGATGTAGAAGTTGGCGTTTTGCAGGCGCTCCAGCTCTCTGAACTGGATGCGCACATCGGGCGTGTAGCCCTGGGCGCCGCCGCCCGCGGGGTGCATGTGGATGGTGCTGTGGGGCAGGGCGTAGCGTTTGCCCTTCTCGCCCGCGCACAGCAGCACCGTGGCCATGCTGGCCGTGATGCCCACCGCCCAGGTGGAGACGGGCGCCTGGATCATCTGCATGGTGTCATAGATGGCCAGGCCCGCGTACACATGTCCGCCGGGCGAGTTGATGTAAAGCTGGATGTCCCGCTCCGGGTCCACGTGATTCAAATAGAGGAGCTGGGCGATGATACTGTTGGCGACCTGATCGTTGATGGGCGTGCCCAGGAAGATGATGCGCTCCTTGAGCAGCAGCGAGTAGATGTCCATGGCCCGTTCGCCACGGCCCGTCTGCTCGATGACCATCGGGATCAGGGATTGAGGGGGGATTGGTTTGTAGTCGCTCATGGATTCCTTGTGTTTGGTTCAGATTTCAATTGGCGATTGGCCGTAACTACTAAGATCGTCACCGGTCGTCACCCGAAAACCACCAAGAACACTAAGACACGAAGGCACAAAGGGGAATTTATACATTTTTTCTTCGTGTTCTTAGTGTCTTTGTGCCCTTTGTGGTTTGTTAACCGGGGTGCGTTAGCAGTTACGATTGGCCATTGAAAATTCGTGATTGACAATTACTCAGATGCGTCGTCGGCCTCTTCGGTTTCGTCGGCCTCTTCACTTTCATCGACTTCGGGCGCAGCAGCGGCTTCTTCTTCGCCTGCTTCCTCTTCGCTGATTTCCTCGGCCTCGGTCTCGGCGTCCTCTTCCGGCTCCTCGGGCGCTTCCTCCACCGGGTGCTGGCCCGGCTCGGGCACGTCCTCGCCCCTGGCGATGGCGCTCAGCAGCTTGTGAGCCTTGCGCCGCATCACCAGCATCCTGATGTAAATCTTATAATACACATCATCTTTCAGCCGCTCGATCAGCCGCTTCTCGTCCTCCTCATCGAGCCCCGCGTCGCGAATGTACGCCTCAGCCTCGTAATCGCTGGCGTCCAGCATCTCTTCCGCAGCGACTTCGTCCAGCACCAGCTCTTCTTCCAGACGCCTTTGGGCTTCGGGCCTCAGCTCCTCGCGATACTCCTCGCGGCTCTTGCCTTGCAGCCTCAGCAGCTCGTCGGTGGATTCAATGCCGTAGGATTTATAGATATCCTCGCGCTCCGCCTCCAGGCGCTCCACTTGGTTATCCAGCGTAGCTGGAGCGTATTTGATGGTCGCCTGCTCCTTGATGGCTTCCCATAGTTTTTTCTGGAATTCCTCCTCCTTCTCCGATTCCAGATGGGCGCGGACGTGTTTCTCCAGCGCCTCTTTGAATTCCTCCACCGTTTCATAGCCAGTGTTCTCTGCGATGAATTCGTCCGTCAGCTCGGGCCGCTCCTCGGCTTTGATGGCCTTGACCTCCACCTCGAATTCTCCTTCCTTGCCCGCCCATTTTGAAATTGCGTCATCGGGGAAGGTCAGGGTGAAGGTCTTCTTCTCGCCCAGCTTCATGCCCACGATATTGGCGTCGAACTCGGGCGACATGGTGTACTCGGTTTCACTGGGGATGAAGTCCCATTCTTCCTCGTTCAGCTCTTCTTCGCCATCCACCGTCAGTTTGATGCCCAATGTGACCAGATCGCCATACTGCACGGGGCGATCCTCCACCGGAGTCCAAACCTTGTTTAGATCCAACAGATTCGCAAGCTCCTCGTCCATCAGCTTCAGCACTTCGGCCTCGTCCACCTCTTCGAAGGGGACGCGCAAAGCGCGATAATCGCCCAGGTCCACCTCGGGCTGCAACGGGGCCACGAATTCATAGGTCAGGGGCTCCAGGGTGATGTCCTTCAGCGCAGCGCCGCCGGCGACCTCATCTTGCACCGTCTTGATAGCGGCCTGATGCGCCTCATCAAGCATATCCTCCGCCACCTCTTGCAAGATGTACTCGCGGCCCAGGCGGGCGATGACGATGCTGATGGGCGCTTTGCCGGGGCGAAAGCCGGGGATGCGCACCTTTCGGCGCAGTTTTTTGGCCATGGCCTGCACTTCCTTCTCGACCCGCTCGGGCGCTACTTCGGCGGTAAGCAAAATTTCGTGAGAATCTTCCAGAATTTGTTTTGTGATGTTGAAATCAGACATGGGATAAAGCCTTTTATTTGAGATTTTTGACATGGTTCATTCTCATTCAAAACCATCTTTACAATTTCTCCGTCAAACGTCATCCGTCAAACGTCAAAAAGAGCCTGTTTCGCCACGTTTTGACGTTTGACGCTTTACGTTTGACGTGCTTTGCCAGGCGTTGACCCTATTGAAATTGTAAAGCTGATGGAAGGACGATCTGAACCATGCCAGATTTTGATATTTGTTTTTCGGGTTGGGAGATGTTTTTGGCGCGGTGAAGGAGCGTTCATTCCTGTTTCATGTCGAAAAAGGTGATTTTTCTCTCTCCGCCGGAACGAAAATGCCGTCATAACCGCTGAATGTCAAGCGTCTGACGTTCTATTGTAGCACAACACGCCCTAAAATAATGAAAGTGGCCGCGATGAAATCCTCCTGCAAGCGGGGGAGATTCCCCTTCCCCGCGATCGTTGGAATGATGTAACAAGAGAATGGATCGCTCAGACGTTCCCCTTTTTTGTAATGACATGGCCCGCGTCCCGCAGCGCCGACATCGCCCGGGCCAACTGTTTTTCTTTGACCAACAGATAATCGGTGTCGTAGGTGGATAGAACGAAGACGCTGACGCCCGCCCGCTGCAGGGGAGCGAGCAGCGACGCCAGCACGCCCACCAGCGCGAAATCCAGCGGGCCCGCCACCTGCAGACAGCGCCAGCCGCGCTCGGCCAGCACGTCATCGGGAATGTCGGCGGCGGGGGCGAGAATGGAAAGCTCGTCGGGCGTGCGGGTGATGCTGTAGCAGGATGAGAGCGCAGCCCAGTCGGGGATGGGCGCGTTTGCGGGCAATCGGGCCACGATCATTTCATTGGGAGAAAGGAAAAGCGTTAGCATGACGATATGATAAGGGGGCGGGACGAAGATGACAAGATGGGAGGCGAGCGTAATGATGATCTTTGTCCTGTCGCTCTTTTTTTTCTATAATGCTTCTGGATTCATAACTATACAGGTATCCCACACAACGCTTTGCCACGAAGGCGCGAAGGTTTAAGAAGACACGAAGAAAACCTTCTATTTTTCCCTTCGTGTCTTTGCGCCTTCGTGTCTTTGTGGTTTTTGCCTCGTTATGAAAGGGTAGATGTATAGTCACCTGGATTCATCCGTTTCTATTCCATCCGAAGCTCTTATGCCTGACGCCATGCCTGTTCATTTCACCGATGTGCTCAAAGCCCGACGCAATCTGAGGGCTTACCTGCGTCCCACGCCTCTTTATCACTACCCTGCGCTCAGCGCCATGGTGGGAGCGGAGACCTGGGTGAAGCACGAGAATCATCAACCGGTCGGGGCGTTCAAGGTGCGCGGGGGCGTGCATCTGGTTTCGCAACTGAGCCCAGAGCAGCGCAGGGCGGGCGTGATAGCCGCCAGCACCGGCAATCATGGCCAATCGGTGGCTTACGCCGCCCGGCTTTTTGGCGTGCGGGCCATTATCGCCGTGCCCGAAGGCGCCAACCCGGCCAAGGTCGCTTCCATGCGGAATCTCGGCGCGGAGGTCGTCTTTCATGGCCGGGATTTCGACGACGCCCGGGAATGGGTGGAGGCGGAAACCCGGGCCCGCGGCTATCGCTACATCCACAGCGGCAACGAGCCATTGCTGATTGCGGGCGTGGGAACTTACACCCTGGAGATGCTGGAGGATCGGCCCGATCTGGACGTGATCATCGCGCCGGTGGGCGGCGGCAGCGGCGCGGCCGGCGCGTGCATCGTGGCCAAGACCGTCAATCCCGCCATCCGCGTCATCGGCGTGCAATCGGAACAAGCGCCCGCGGCCTGGCGCTCCTGGAAAGAAGGGCGTCTGGTCGAGGCTCCCATGGCGACTTTCGCCGAAGGGCTGGCCACCCGCACCGCGTTCGAGCTGCCCCAGCAGATTCTCCGGCGCTATCTGGATGATTTCATCCTGGTCAGCGATGACGAAATCCGCCGGGCCATCATCATCCTGCTGGCCCACACCCGCAATCTGGCCGAGGGCGCGGGCGCGGCATCTTTGGCTGCGGCGCTGAAACTGCGCCAGGAGCTGGCAGGCAAACGGGTGGGCGTTGTGCTCAGCGGCGGCAATCTCAGCATCGATCGGCTGCGCGAACTGCTGGCCGCGGAAGGCGCTCCCGGTTTCAAACTCTAATTCTGGCGACCCGACATAAACAGCAATTTCAAATTTGATTCGGAGACAAGCCCCCCTCCCGGCCTCCCCCCGCTTCGGCTGCCGCCTTGCAGGGAGAGGAGCCTTTCGCTTTGCCAATTTGTGCAGCAGATGAGCATCTCCCTCCCCCGAACACGAGCGCAGCGAGTATCGGGGGAGGGG
>JALWDV010000848.1 GCA_027036755.1 Anaerolineae bacterium | reverse complement strand
GACGGACGAAGAACAGTTCACGGGCGCGCTGGCGGATGGGGGCCAGGAAGGGCTCGCCCAGGCTCTCCACCAGCCCGCCGCCCATCACAAAGGCTTGCGGGTCCAGGAAGTTGGTGATGGATGCGATAAGCACGGCCAGGGTCTCTTGCGCCCGGGCTACGGCTTTTTCCGTGACGGGGTCGCCCGCGGCCAGGGCCTTGCGGATGACGCCGCTGGTAATGCGTTGATCCCGTCGTTGCGCTAAAATCTCGGCCAGGATGGGGCTTTCGCCCTTGCGCACAGCTTTCGCCAGACTCTTGCTGATGGCCCCGCGGCTGGCGATTTTTTCGATGTCCTTGGGTTTCTTGCCGGGCCAGTAGAGATAGGTGTGTCCCACCTCGCCCGAGCCCCAGCGAAAGCCGCGTCGCAGTCGGCCATTCAGCATGAGCGCGCCGCCCAGGCCTGTGCCCACGAACAGCCCAACCACGTCATCCAGGCCTCGGGCCGCGCCGTAGGTCGCTTCGCCCAGCAGGCCCGCGTTCACATCGTTATCGACGAAAACCGGCAGCCCCAGCAATTCGGTCAGGGCCGCGCCCAGCGCGAAGCCATTCCGCCAGCCAGGCAGATTGACCGCGTTGAAGACATAACCGGTGCGCACGTCGGTGGGGCCCGGCGCGCCAATGCCAACTGCTTTTATGTCATGTTTTGTCAGCTTCCCCTTTTCGATGGCGTCCAGGGCCGTTTGTGCGATGCGACGGGCCAGGGCCTGGGGATCGTCGATGTCGGGCGCGTCGGGGGGATAGGTTTTGCGCTTGCTGCGGGCGATGATGCGACCATCGGCCATAGCCGCCGCGGCCAGGATTTTGGTGCCGCCAATATCGATGCCGATGAAATGTGTTGGTTGCATTTTTCGAAGAGAAGTTGAATGCGATGGATGGTGTCAACCAGTTTGTGCACAAAGCCTGCTGAACAGGAGCCGCCGAGGACGGATGCTGACGAAAATCGTTGGACAGTTACGAAAATGTAAAAATCCCTTGCTACGTCATGCCGACGACCGCAGGGAGGAGGAATCTCCTCGTCTGCAAGGGGATTTCTCGGTCGCTGCGCTCCCTCGAAATGACACACCCAAAGTTGTCATTTTTCCCCGTTCGACTGAATCCCCAAAAAACCAAGTTCAATTTCTTTTTCCATAACGGGCCAATCAGCAACTGGCGCTTCCACCTGAAAAAGCGCCTCTGCGGCGCGTCGACGGGCGTCTTGATCATGAATGAATAAGACTTCAACGGCATCTTGCACCAGATCCGAAACGGATACTTGCCGTTGACGCGCTACTTCACGAAGCTGTTCGACGGTCGTTTTGGGTAAATAGATTTCCACTCTTTCGGATAATGCCGACATGATGATCCTCTGCGAACGCGGACTCGCAAAAACCGGCAAGGGATTCCAGTAGGCGCTTAACGCATCGAGATTGAGAAAAACGTCTCGATCTTCGTAACCAACCGCCGCCCGGCGATGAAGTCGCCGGGCTACAAACAGCGCCGGATAAATCCGGCTAGCCCCGCAGGGGCGCTGTTTCTAGCCGGGGGACTTTATCCCCCGGCGGGGGTGGCAGACGTCTTGCTATATGCTGCCCAAAAGGGCCTCATCTTCCGAGCGTAGTCTCGGACGATGCCTAGGTTCTATGATACGACAAAATCCGGGAATGAACAACTGCAAGCCACATTTCGTAACTATACAGCTCCCTCTGCAAGACGTTTTTACCACTAAGGCGCAAAGTCACAAAGACACGAAGAAAATTTTTTATTTTTCCCTTTGTGCCTTAGTGTCCTTAGTGGTTTTTGCCTTGCTATGAGAGGGTGCGTGTATAGTTACCGTATTTCAGCCCAAACGAAGAATGTCTTTCCCCTCCAGGCGGTCTCGCACCGCGGCCTCGATGCGATCAAGATGCTCCCGGTGATTCACGAAATCGATGCCGCTGGCCTCGATGGTGAGCACGGGGGAGAGG
>JALWDV010000847.1 GCA_027036755.1 Anaerolineae bacterium | reverse complement strand
GCCCTCCCCCGCCCAGTCGCTCCGCTCCTTTGCGGGAGAGGGAGCCGCTGGTTTGCAAAGCTTTTTGCAGGCGGAGAGCCCTCCCCCCGCTTGCGGGGGGGAGCGAGGGGGGGGCCTGCCGCAGCAAAAGACAAGCCACCGAAAACAGACAGACTACCTTAGCAATTACCAATTCCCGCGGGCGGCGCTTTTCGGGGGCGGGTTACGTGTCCTTCGCGGGCTTCCAAAATGCCCGGTTTGGGGGTACAATGGAAGCATGAAGCCGCGTCCCCAAGGCCCGCAGTGGCTGGATATCGATCTGCGTCCTTACGCCGGGCGCTACATCGCCCTGGTGGAGGGGCGCGTGGCGGCCGTGGCCGACAGCGCCGAGGGCGCGTTCGCTCGGGCCCGACGCACCCGTCCCCGCCGTATGCCTGTCATTCTCCAAATCGCCGACAACTTGTCCGATGCTCCTCACGATGAATAAACGCACCGATTCCCTGACGCCTGAACAACGGCGTTACACCATGCGACAAGTGCATAGCAAGGACACCCGGCCGGAGATGCGCGTTCGGCGATTGACCCATCGTATGGGCTATCGATACCGTCTTCATCGCAAGGATTTGCCGGGCAAGCCGGATCTGGTTTTTCCGGGACGAAAAAAGGTTATCTTCGTTCATGGCTGCTTTTGGCACGGGCATGACTGCCCCGCCGGGAGAAAAATCCCAAAGACGAATCAGGAGTATTGGCTAAAAAAGCTCAGCCGCAACAAAGAACGCGATGGACAGAATATCGCCAGACTCAGAGAGCAAGGGTGGGATGTTCTGGTTATTTGGGAATGCGAGACCAAAGACGAAGCTTCGCTTTCCCGACGCATTTCGCAATTTCTGGATGACGAGCGACCGGCATGAAACGAGATATGGAGAAACTCGGTTTTTATGACTTCTTTGCTGGCGGCGGCATGGCGAATATCGGCCTTGGCGAACGCTGGCAATGCCTGATGGCTAACGACTATGACGCCAAAAAAGCGGAATCCTATCGCGTCAACTTTCCCCCGGGTTACGAGCTCATCCAGCGCGATGTGTTCGAATTGACTGTGGACGATCTTCCGCCGGGAGCCAGGCTGGCCTGGGCGTCATTCCCCTGTCAGGATTTATCGTTGGCGGGCAAGGGCCGGGGACGCAACGGTCACCGCAGCGGCTCGTTTTGGGGTTTTTGGCGGCTTATGACGGATCTCATTGCCGAAGGCCGTCCTGCGCCCATCATCGTCTTGGAAAATGTGACGGGAACGATTTCCGCCAACAAAGGCGAGGATTTCAGAACCCTGCTGGCGACATTGACGACGGCGGGCTATCGGGCCGGGCCGCTGGTGATCAACGCCCATCACTTCGTTCCTCAATCTCGCCCCAGGCTTTTTATCGTCGCCGTGCGCGAGAATGTTGCAATCGACGGGCTGACAACGCCCCTGCCGCACACACTCTGGCATCCTAAAACATTGCAGCGGGCTTATCTGCGGTTGCCCCATGAGCTTCAACGGTCATGGGTGTGGTGGCGGCTGCCTGTCCCCGAAGTCAGAGAACGGCAGCTCATCGATCTGCTTGAGGAGCGCCCAACGGGAGTCGAATGGCATACGCCAGAGCAAACCCAAAGACTGCTGGATTTGATGGATGCGAATAATCTCGAAAAGGTGAAACGCGCTCAACAACAGGGGCGGCGCGTGGCTGGAACCATCTATAAGCGTATTCGCAAGGATAAAACCGGGCGGCGACGCCAGCGGGCCGAGATCAGGATCGACGGCGTCAGCGGCTGTCTGCGCACCGCCCGCGGCGGCTCCAGCCGTCAGATCGTGATGATTATAGAAGGGGACAGCATTCGATCTCGATTGATCTCTCCGCGAGAAGGCGCCCGGTTGATGGGCCTGCCCGATTCGTATCGCTTGCCTGAAAAATATAACGATGCGTTCAATCTGTTGGGTGACGGATTGGCCGTGCCCGTCGTCTCGTGGCTGGAGCAATTTTTGCTGAGGCCATTGGCCCTCAATGAGCCGCCAGAGGCTCCGCAACAGTCTGCATTCCTGAATCTCTCGCTGACGCCAGTCCCATGAATCAAATTTTACAGCGCAAACTCGAACAATTCAGAAACGATCACAACGTCAGGAAAAAAGGATCGCTTTCCGTCGTCCTGCATCTGACCCGCGCCGCCAGGGAGCGTGTATTTCCGTTGAATGAAAATGATTTTTTGGCGAAAAGCGGCGGTCAGGTACGAGGATTGAACAAATCCTCAGTGCAGGCGGTTTTGCGAGATTATGGCGTCACGCGCACCCTGGCGCAAGAGGGTGGGCGGACGAGTCGCGGCAGCGTGGGGTTGATGAAGGCGTATGTCCGATTTTTGAATGATCTTCATTCTCAGAATATGCTTGATGTGGACGCCATCGAGCAATGGTGGGTGGATCGCGTGCGCGACTATTTTGCAAGCATGCCGCTGAAGATGAAATATGATTCCAGCAAGTCTATCCAGGCCCTTTTCGATGATCTCTTTCAGCAGGTGCGACGACGGGAAGAGGATGATCCGGGCGCAACCTATTTGGGTTCGGTCTTGCAACATCTGGTGGGGGCAAAGCTCGCGTTAGCCTTGCCCGATGTAAAACTCACCCATTTAGGAGCGTCTGTGGCGGATCATTCGACAAAACGAGCGGGCGATTTCCAGATCGACAGAACGGTCATCCATGTCACCACAATGCCATCGGAATCGCTGCTGGAGAAGTGTCGCGTAATCTGAATGCGAATCTCATCCCCGTCATCGTCACGCTTTCAGATCGAGCGCCCGTGGCGAGAGCGAACGCGGAGATGCTGTCTATCTCTGACCGAGTCGAAATTTTCTCAGCCGAGCAGTTTCTCGCCGCCAATTTACACGAAATCAGCGCTTTCCGGGTGACGAGACGGGAAGCGACGCTGCATGAACTGATTGATCGTTATAATGAGCTTATCGAACTTTACGAAACAGATCCCGGCCTAAAAATTCAATTGGGATGAATGACCATGCCTCCATCACTTTCATTGCCCTCCCCCCGCCTTCTCACCATTCACCAGGCGCTGCTGGGCTTTGCGCCCGACGCGGTGCTGGTGGGCGGCGCCGTGCGCGATCTCATCCTCGACCGGCCCGTGCGCGACTTGGATTATGTGGTCGAAGGGGACGCGCTGACCGTCGGTCGGCGGTTGGCCGACGCCCTGGGCGCAGCTTACTACCCGCTGGATGATCAGCGCCGCATCGCCCGGGTGGTGTGGAAGCTGGCAGGCCCGCCGCTGGTTGTGGATATCTCCTCCCTCATCGGCATGACGCTGGAGGAGGACATTCGGCGGCGGGATTTCACCATCAACGCCATCGCCATGCGGCCCGATGGGACGCTCTTCGATCTGCTGGGCGGCGCGCAGGACCTGGCGCAGCGCATCTTGCGACTTTGCAGCCCCGATAGCCTGCACAACGATCCTGTGCGCGTCATCCGGGCCGTGCGCTTCCTCCATCTCTTCGATCTCACGCCCGCTCCGGGCCTGGATCAACTGGTGTGGTACGCAGCGCCCCGCCTGGCTCGCGTCAGCCCCGAACGTCAGCGGGATGAGTTCGTGAAGACGCTAGCGCTGCCGCGGCCGCATCTGGCGGTGGACAGGATGGCGGACTGGCGCATCGCGGACGAACTCATGCCCGAGCTGGTGGCGCTGCAGGATGTGCCCCAGCCCGAACCCCACGCGTTCGACGTCTATCGCCACACCATCCACGCCCTGCGCTGGATGGCCCGGCTGGACGCCTGGGTGATGAACGACGCGCCGGCCAGAGATGACGCGGAGGCGATGATTCACCAGCGGCTGGAGGCCTATCGCCCGGTCCTGCGCGAATATCTGCAAAAACCGCTCACCGCCGAACGCCCGCGCTGGTTGTGGCTGCGGTTTGCGGCCATCGCCCACGACTGGGGCAAGCCCCGGGCCTTTCGCGAGGACGAGATGGGCGTCATCCGCTTCTACCGGCACGAGCAGCTTAGCGGCGAGATGGCCGCGGCCTGGATGCTGCGTTATCGTTGCGCCAAAAACGAGACGGCTTTTGTGCAGCGCATCTGCGAGGCCCACATGCGGCCCATGACCCTGTTCATCGCCGGTGACAGGCCCAGCAAGCGCACCCTTTTCCGTTTCTATCGAGACGTGGGCGATGCGGCTCCGGCCGCCATTCTCTTCTTCCTGGCGGATTTCCTGGGAGCCCGCGGGCCGCAGGTCGATTCCGGGGAGCTGGCGACCGCCCTCGATTACGTCGCGGCCTTCCTGGAACCCTTCGCCCAGAGCGATCAACCGCCCATTCCCTCGCCCATTCTGGATGGCAGGGATCTCATCGCGCTTTTCGATCTGGAGCCCGGCCCGAATATCGGGCGCTTGCTGACAGCCCTGCAAGAGGCCCAGGCCGCGGGCGATGTGACTAACCGGGAGCAGGCCATCGGCTTCATCGAAACGCTGTTGGAGACGAGACGCTATGACTGAGAAAATCTATAAGGTGGGGCCGGACGAGTTCACAGTGGACGAGGCCCGTTTGCAGCGGGCGCTGGCGCGCTATCACGAGGGCAAGGGCCTCATCGGCGGCGATCCGCGCAAACGCCCGCGCTGGCTGCATCCCCTGCCGCCCGAACCCGCACGCGCCTTCCGTCTGCTGCAATCCAGCCCCGAGCACATCCAGCGCCTCAAGCGCTTTCTTACCGCCGCGCCCCTGGAGATCGAGATCGGCAGCGGGCCCGGCGATTTCATCCTGGATCGGGCGCAAAAACATCCCGGGCGCCACTTTCTCGCCTTCGAAGTCAAATGGAAGCTGGTGCGAGATATGACGCTTCGGGCGCAGAAACGGGGCATCGAGAATCTGTGGATTTCTGACGATGACGCCCGCTTCGATCTGCCGCGATTGCTTTCGCCCAACAGCGTCGATGTCTTCCACATCCTCTTTCCCGACCCCTGGTGGAAGCCCAAACATCAGGCCCGGCGTCTCTTCACGCCGCCCTTTGTGGATGCGCTGGCTCTGTTGCTGAAACCTGGCGGTGTTCTGCGGGCCGCCACCGACGTGCCCGGCTACGCCGATCTCATGCTCGATGTGGTGGAGGCTCACCCCGACTTTCTCCCTCATAACCCCGAACTGGCCGCCCACTTTGCTGACGCCGCGCCCACCAGCCGACAGGCCTTCTGCGATAAGATCGGGCGTCCCTACCAATTTTTCTATTTTCAGAAAGCTGGCTCAGAATAAAGGCGACGCGGGCGTCCGTTGCGTTTGACGTTTCGAAAACATCCATCAACATATCCCTCTCTCATTTCTTCAGGAGTTTCATCATGACTCGACAGATCATCCACACCGAAAACGCCCCGGCCGCGGTCGGGCCTTACTCGCAGGCCGTCAAGGTCGGCAACCAGGTTTACACCGCCGGACAGATTGGCATTGATCCCGCCACGGGGAAAATGCAGGTGGGGCTGGAGGCCCAGGCCCGTCAGGTCATGGCAAACCTGCAGGCTGTGCTGGAAGCCGCGGGTGCGGGATTCGACGATGTGGTCAAAACCACCATCTTCATCACCGACATGGCCGATTTCGACGTGATCAATGGCATCTACGGCGCGCATTTCGGTGATGAACCTCCTGCCAGATCCACCGTCGCCGTCGCCCAACTGCCCCTTGGCGCGCTGGTCGAAATCGAAGCTGTCGCCCTGACCAAGAATTAATCTGCTTCTAATTTTCGGGCCTTGATTTTTTGCGGTTTCGCCAGGGCTGGGGTATACTTGCCGCATCATTTAATCTGGAGGAGAAGGTTTCATCCAAATGAACAATTCAGAACAATTTTCCGAAACACCTGTCGAGGAGGTGACTCCGGAAGTCGTCCCCCCAGCACAGACGCAGGCAGAAGAAGCTGTAACCGAAGCGCCTCAGGAAGAGGTGCAGATCGAAGTTGCAGAACCCCGGCAAGACGTCCATCCCATGGAGCAACTGCTCCAGGACTCAAGCTATGATCTGCGTCAACTGGAAGTTGGGGAAATCATCGAAGGCGTGATTGTTGGTTTTACCGACAATGGCGAGGTATTGGTGGATATCAATGCCAAATCCGAAGGCGTGATCCCGGCCCGTGACCTGGATCGCGTCGATGATGACATCCGCGAGGGACTCAAGGAAGGCGACAAAATCTTCGTGCAGGTGGTTCGCCCCACCAGTCGCGAGGGCAATGCGGTTCTCTCCCTGTCTCGGGCCCTGGCCGAGTATGATTGGCAGAAGGCGCAGGAGCTTCTGGAATCGCAGGAAGTCTTCGAAGGCGAAGTCAGCGGCTACAACCGCGGCGGCGTCATTGTTTTCCTGGGCAAAGCCCGCGGGTTCGTTCCTGCTTCGCAGCTTGTCAGCGATGACGGCAAAAAGCAGGAGGACACTGACGATCGCTTCAAAGACCTGGTGGGCAAGAAGCTCATGCTCAAGGTCATCGAGATGGATCGCAGCCGCAACCGGCTCATCCTCTCCGAGCGCCAGGCCATGCGCGACTTCCGTCGCAAGCAGAAGGAAAAGCTGCTCAGAGAACTGCAGGTCGGCTCCATCCAAAAGGGCGTGGTCAGCAGCCTGGCTCCCTTCGGCGCCTTCGTCGATCTTGGTGGCGCCGACGGTCTGATCCATCTGACAGAACTTTCGTGGCGCCGGGTGCAAGACCCCACCGAAGTCGTCAGCATCGGCGACGAGATCGAGGTCAAAGTCATCAGCGTCGATCGCGAACGCCGCCGCATTGGTCTGAGCCTGCGCCAGCTTCAGCCCGAGCCCTGGTCCGTGATCCATGAGAATTACGCCATTGGGCAATTGGTGGATGGCGTTATCACCCGCCTCACCAGCTTCGGCGCATTCGCCCGCATCGATGACACCATCGAGGGGCTGATCCACATCAGCGAACTTTCCGATCATCGCATCAACCATCCCAAAGAAGTGGTGAAGGAAGGCCAACGCGTCCGTCTCCGCATCATCAAGATCGAGCCCGAGAAGCGCCGCATGGGCCTGAGCCTGAAGCGCGCGGCCGAGGATCAGTACGCGGTCGTCGATTGGGCTCCCGCCGATGATGATGAGCCCACCGGCAGCATCGCCGACGTTGTGGCCGAAGAGAAAGTGGCCGCGGCCAGAGCGGAGGCTGCTGCAGAGGAAGCCGCTGTCGAGGCCGCCCAGGCCAAAGCGGAGGCCGCCACAGAGGAAGCCGCTGTCGAGGCCGCCCAGGCCAAAGCGGAGGCTGCTGCAGAGGAAGCCGCTGTCGAGGTCGCCCAGGCCAAAGCGGAGGCCGCCACAGAGGAAGCCGCTGTCGAGGCCGCCCAGGCCAAAGCGGAGGCCGCCACAGAGGAAGCCGCTGTCGAGGCCGCCGCCGAGAAGGCCGGGGAAGAATTGACCGCGGATGTCATCGAAGAGACCTTCGGCAGGGTCGCGGCCGAGGAACAAGCCGAGGTCTGACATTTTCCACGTCTCGCAATTTGCAAGAAGCAAAGCCGCTCCTGATTGGGGCGGCTTTTTTGTTTTGGGTGCGTCCTTTTTCGGTTGAAGCGTTTGCCACGTCCGCCCGGCGATGAAGTCGCCGGGCTACAAAACAGCGCCGGATAAATCCGGCTAGCCCCGCAGGGGCGCTGTTTCTAGCCGGGGGACTTCATCCCCCGGCGCTGGCCGCGGGAGCGAAGCGCCCCGTTAATGAATGGATTATTTTAACTTTCCAACTCATTTGGGACGCACCCTTTTGTTTTAATCATCCTCTCATGGAATAACTACAAACTCTGTAGCGTATCTGGTATAATAGTGATGCTGGATCGACTTCACTCAGTATCTGGCTCGACTACATGAGGAAATTGCATCATGGCTGAAAAATTTGACCGCTTCACGAAACGAGCGCGGCGAGTTCTGCAAACAGCGCAAGAAGAGGCGCAACGCCTTAATCATAACTATATCGGCACTGAACATCTGCTCCTGGGATTGGTCAAGGAGGAGCACGGCATCGCGTCCAAGGTGCTTTCCGAACTGGGCGCGACGCCCGACAAAGTCATCTATGCGGTGGAGCGCACCGTGGGCCGGGGCGAACGCCCCTCTTTCGGGCGTCCGGTGCTGGCTCCCCGCACCAAGCGCGTCATCGAGCTGGCCGTGGATGAGGCCCGGCTTATGGGGCATCACTACATCGGCACCGAGCACCTGCTGCTGGGCCTGGTGCGCGAGGGCGATGGCATCGCGGTCAACGTCCTTCGCAGCCTGGGCCTGAGTCTGGAGCAAATCCGCTCGCAGACAGCCCGCACCATCCTGCAAAAACAGCAGCAGACCACCGAGACCAGGAAAAAGAAGAAGGAAAGCGATACGCCCTTGGTGGATCAACTGGGCGTGGATCTGACGGCCAAGGCCGCGGAGGGCAAGCTGGACCCGGTCATCGGTCGGGAGAACGAGATCGAACGGGTCATTCAGATCATGTCTCGCCGCACCAAGAACAATCCGGCCCTCATCGGCGAGCCGGGCGTGGGCAAAACCGCCATCGTCGAGGGCCTGGCCCAACGCATCGTCATGGGCGATGTGCCCGAGCCTCTGCTCAACAAGCGTCTGCTCATGCTGGATGTGGGCAGTCTGGTGGCGGGCACCATGTATCGCGGCCAGTTCGAGGAGCGGCTGAAGAAAGTCATCGAGGAGATCACCGCATCGAAATCCATCCTCTTCATCGACGAGCTGCACATGCTGGTGGGCGCGGGCGCGGCCGGCAGCAGCGTGGACGCGGCCAACATCCTCAAGCCAGCGCTGAGCCGGGGCGAGATTCAGGTCATCGGCGCCACCACGCTGGATGAGTATCGCAAATACATCGAGAACGACGCGGCCCTGGAGCGCCGCTTCCAGCCGGTGTTTGTGGAGGAGCCCGACGCGGAGGAGACCATCGAAATCCTCCAGGGCATTCGCTACAAGTACGAGGAGCATCACGGCTTGCGCATCAGCGATGAGGCCCTGGAAGCCGCCGCGCATTACGCGGCCCGCTACGTGCCCGACCGCTACATGCCCGACAAGGCCATCGATCTCATCGACGAAGCTTCCAGCCGGGTGCGCATGTACAAGACGCCCTTCGCCATCAGCCTGCGCGAGACTTTCCGGGATCTGAAAAATCTGCAACGGGAGAAGGAGGAGGCCCTGGCCCAACAGCGTTATGAGCACGCCATCGATCTGCGTTACCGCGAGGTGGAACTGCAAAACAAGCTGGAAAAGATGCGGGCCGATTGGGAGACCGCGGAGCGTCCCACGGTTACGCCCGAGGACATCGCCGAGGTGGTGGCCATGTGGACCGGCATCCCGGTGATGCGCATCGCGGGCGAGGAGAAGGAGCGTCTGCTGAAGATGGAGGATTATCTCAAAGACCGGGTCATCGGCCAGCCAGAGCCCATCGAGGCCATGACCAAGGCCGTGCGCCGGGCCCGGGCCGGACTCAAAGACCCCAAGCGTCCCATCGGCGTCTTCATCTTTTTGGGGCCCACGGGCGTGGGCAAGACCTATCTGGCCAAAAATCTGGCCGAGTTCCTCTTCGGCTCTCAGGATGCTTTGATCAAGATCGACATGTCCGAGTTCATGGAGCGGCACAATGTCAGTCGTCTGGTGGGCGCGCCTCCCGGCTATGTGGGCTACGAGGAGGGCGGTCAGCTCACCGAGGCCGTGCGCCGTCGCCCCTACTCGGTCATCCTCCTGGATGAGATCGAGAAAGCTCACCCCGAGGTCTTCAACATCCTCCTGCAGGTGATGGAGGATGGGCATCTCACCGACGCCAAAGGCCGCAGGGTGGATTTCCGCAACACCATCATCATTATGACCTCCAACGTGGGCGCTTCCATCATTCGCCACGGCGGCGGCCTGGGCTTCGCGGTCACCGATGCGGATCAGCGGCAGAAAAGCGCTTATGAAGATATGAAAAAGCGGGTGATGGATGCGCTGCGCCGCACCTTCAGGCCCGAGTTCATCAACCGCCTTGATGGCATCATGGTCTTCCATCCGCTGGAAATAGAGAGCATCAAAGCCATCGTCGATCTTGAGATGGCGCGGGTGCTGAATCAGCTCACCGAGCACGACATCCTCCTGGAGATGGATGACTCCGCCCGGGAGTTTCTGGCCAAAGTGGGCTACGACCCCCAATTCGGCGCTCGCCCCCTGCGCCGGGCCATTCAGGAGCATGTAGACGACGCCCTGAGCGAGGGCCTGCTCTCGGATCGCTTCCGGCCAGGCGACCGCATCCGCGTCTTCCATGAAGATGGCAAGGACGGGCTCTCATTCGAAGTGGTCGAACGCCGCGATGATTTCGGCATCGAAGCGGGCGAGTCGTTGGAAGCCATGCTGGGATAATCTCCCGGTTGTTCCTTCCATCTCCTCACAAGACAAATCGTCATGCCCAAGCCCCGAACCAGCTTTGTTTGCACCGAGTGCGGACACCGACAAACCAAATGGACGGGCCGATGCCCGAAGTGCGGCGCCTGGAACACTATGCAAGAGGTGATCGAAGCGCCCGAGACGCCCGGCGGCAAGCATCGCGCCCGGCCCGCGGGCGAGCGCCCCGCGCCCCGACCTCTGCCCGACATCCGTGCGGACGACATCGCCCGCCTTCCCCTGGCCATCGGCGAGATGAGCCGAGTGCTGGGCGGCGGCATTATGCCCGGCGGCGGCGTGCTCATCAGCGGCGATCCCGGCATTGGCAAGAGCACCTTGCTGATGCAGATGGCCGCGGCGGTGGCGCAGAGCGGGCTTACGGTGCTTTACGTCAGCGGCGAAGAGTCGGCGTATCAGGTCAAGCGCCGGGCCGAACGGCTGGGCGGCGTGCATCCCAATCTGTTTTTGTTGGCGGATGTGGATTTGCACAACATCCTGGCCCAGATAACGGCCATGAACCCGGGCCTGGTCATCGTCGATTCCATCCAGGCGGTGTATCTGGATGATCTCAGCAGCAGCGCGGGCAGCGTCACCCAGGTGCGGGAATGCACAGCGCATCTGTTGCGCATGGCCAAGGAAAGCAATACGCCCCTGTTTCTGGTGGGGCATGTGACCAAGGAGGGGAACATCGCGGGCCCGCGGGTGCTGGAGCACATGGTGGACACGGTGCTGTATCTGGAAGGCGATCGTTTTCACAGCTACCGGCTGCTGCGCTCGGTGAAGAATCGCTTCGGCTCCACCAACGAGGTGGGGGTGTTCGAGATGGGGCCTTCGGGCCTGCAAGAAGTGAGCAATCCCAGCGAGATGTTTCTGGCCGAGCGGCTGCCCAACGCGTCGGGCAGCGCCATCGCCGTGCCGTTAGAGGGAACCCGGCCTCTGCTGGTGGAAGTGCAGGCCCTGGCCTCCACCACCGCGTTCGCCCAGCCCCGCCGCACCGCCAACGGCGTCGATTTCAATCGGCTGCTGCTCATCGCCGCGGTGTTGGGCAAGCGGGTGGGGCTGCGTCTTTCGGATCAGGATATCTTCGTGAATGTGGTGGGCGGGCTCAAGATCACCGAGCCGGGCAGCGATCTGGCCGTGGCGCTGGCTATCGTCTCCAGCGTGCGCAACCGGCCCGTGGCTGCTGATATGGCCCTGCTGGGCGAGATCGGGCTCAGCGGCGAGCTTCGCTCGGTCAGCCAGTTGGAGCGGCGATTGACCGAGGCCAGCAAGCTGGGCTTCAAGCGGGCGGTGATCCCCCGCAGCGCCGGGCGTCACGCCCGAACCGACGCCTTCCCCGACGACATGGAGATCATCCGCTCCCGCTCGCTTCATCAGGCCATCGAAGCGGCGTTGGCGTGACCTGCGTTTTTCGTTAAATTTCGTAACTGCTAACGTCCCCGACTTTAAGCCTCAAGAACCCGCGAAGGCGCGAAGGGAAAAAGAAAGAAAACACTTCGCACCTACGCTATTCTTTGTGTCTTCGTGGCAAAGAGTGGTGATGAGACCTCAGTAGTCGCCAATTTTCGTAACTGCTAATGTAGGCTCAACAGGACTTCAGGAGCATTGGCAAACCCGCCGGATGGCGAATCCGACCGGATGCAGAGAGATCTCAGGGCGAATTTGCAATCTGCCCGGCATCTCACCCCTAAAAACCCAAAAGAACCCTGCTGGCGTCGCCCCCATGTCGTGCGATCCAGAGAACTCAGGCAAGCCCGTAGAGTTTGCTGTATTTGTCTCGCAGGTAGGTCATCAGCGGATTGTGGCTCAGGGGCTCGCCTGTGACGACCCGCACCAGCTCTTGCGCCCGGTAGCGCTGGCCGTGCTGGTGGATGTGCTCCCGCAGCCAGTTGAGCAGGGGCTCGAAATTTCCGACCGCGAAGTGGGCGTCGAGATCGGGGATATCCTTGCGGGCCCGGGCGAAGAATTGTGCGCCATAGAGATTGCCCAGCGCGTAGGTGGGGAAGTAGCCCATAGCGCCAAAGGACCAGTGGATGTCCTGCAAAACGCCTTTGCTGTCATCGGGCGCATCCAGACCCAGATACTCCTTGACCAGCGCGTTCCATACGGCGGGAATCTCCGCCACCGGCAGTCCTTCGTTGATGATGGCCTGCTCTATCTCGAAGCGCAGCATGATGTGCAGATTGTAGGTGACTTCATCGGCATCCACGCGGATGTAGCCGGGCTTCACCGCGTTGACCGCAAAATGGAAGTCTTCCATGCTCACGTCGGCCAGGGTTTTGGGGAACATCTGGCGGGTGATGGGGTAGAAATACTGCCAGAAGGCCTGGCTGCGCCCCACCAGGTTTTCCCAGGTGCGGGATTGCGATTCGTGGATGCCCAGCGAGACGGCTTCGCCCCGGGGCAGGCCAAAGAACTCGTCGGGCAGATTTTGTTCGTAAAGGGCGTGGCCCGTCTCGTGCAGGACGCTGAAGAAGGAATCGCCGAAATTGCGGGGATCGAATCGGGTGGTGATGCGCTGATCGCCCGGGCCGAAGTTGGTGCTGAAGGGATGCGTGCTCACATCCATGCGAGCGGAAGCGTAATCCAGGCCATAGGCTGCTGAAGCCATCTGCCCCAGGATGCGCTGGCGCTCCACCGGATAATCCCGATCTTCGACAATCGAGACATCGGGCTGTTTGGGAGCATTCACCAGCTCTTGCAAGAAGGGCGTCAACTCCTCTCGCAGGCCTGCGAAAAGCCGCTTCACGTTCTCGGTCTTCTCGCCCGGCTCGAATTCATCCAGCAAGGCGTCGTAGGGCTTGTCTTCGTAGCCGTAATAGGCAGCCTTCTGCTTGGTCAGTTCGATGAGCTCGCCCAGCCTGGGCGCATACAGGCTGAAATCGGATTTAGCCCGGGCCTCGGCCCACACGTGCTGGGCCAGCGACGCGGTGCGGGAGTAGTTTTCCACGAATTCGGTGGGCAGTTTGGTGGCCCGATCGTAAGAGCGCCGCCACTCGCGTGCATTCACCGCCTCATCGCTCAGCGGATCACCGACGAGATCGCTTTCCTCGATGGCGCTGAGAAGATCGTCGATCTCGGGATCGGTGGCCTTGCGATGGGCGAGGCCCGAGAGGTAGGCGCTCTGCTCCGCCCGCCACTGTGCGCCTTTGGGCGGCATATTCACTTCCTGATCCCACCCCAACACCGCCCCAATGGAGCCGATAAGGGCG
This sequence comes from Anaerolineae bacterium, assembly GCA_027036755.1. Classification (GTDB taxonomy): domain Bacteria; phylum Chloroflexota; class Anaerolineae; order J102; family J102; genus M2005. The sequence goes on along the minus strand of JALWDV010000847.1, from coordinate 5,915 downwards.
ATTTCGCGAGATCGTTTGAGTAATTCTCGATAGGCCTGTCCGGGATTCACGTTTTCCTCTTGTAGTTTGCTGGAGAGTGGGCATGACTCAAAACAGCCTGAGGCGAAAAGAAGCCACGCCGTTGATACGATTCATCAAAAAGCGTGAAACGCGTGTTTCTTCAGCAAGTGAAGATAGTCACGCGCGCCACGCCTGAGAATGTGGATATAGTTGGGGTGACGCCAGAGACGGGGTGAACTGCGACTAGTCTGCGGCGTTATGAATGTTCACAAATTAAATCGGCCATAGTGGCGAACGCCACGTCCGCCCGGCGATGAAGTCGCCGGGCTACAAAACAGCGCCGGATAAATCCGGCTAGCCCCGCAGGGGCGCTGTTTCTAGCCGGGGGACTTCATCCCCCGGCGCTTGTGGTGGGCAAGAAGCGCCCCAGCCTATGACCGAATTATTTTTGTCAATGTTCATCACGCCTGCTGGAAGTCGTAGAAGCCTTCGGGCGGCGGCCCGTCGTTCTCCAGATAATCCAGCAATTCCTGGCGCGTTCGTTCGTAAAACGCAATGATATCCTCATCCTCACCCTTGAATTGCATGACGCCCTGCATCGAGCAGGCCTCGCAGCCGCGCATGAACTTGTAGCTGCCGCTGTAACACTTGAGGCAATTGTTGATACGGATCATCATCAGGATGAAGGCCAGGGCGTCAGGATCGGTCTCCGGCAGTTGGGAGACGCGATCCACCAATTCAGCCCATTTTTCGCCGCGCAGGTTGCGCAATTTGGGTGTGACGGGGAAGGGAAACAGGATTTCGGCTTTGGGATACATGGCGATTATGCGTCAGGGGAGCAGATATTCCTCTTCGGGCTCCAACACGATGCAGCCGGCGTCGGCTTCTTTGATGACCCGCTCCTGGAAGACCTTGGGATCACTTTCGATGTAGGGCCAGGTGTTGTCAGGTGTTGTAATGAATGGGCAGCACCACCGCGGGTCTGATGAGTTGGACAGCCTTGATGGCGTCGTCCTGGCCCATGGTGAAGTTGTCGCCGATGGGCAAGATCGCCAGATCGACATTCTCGTCGGCCAGGAATTTCATGTCGTAGGTCAGCGCGGTGTCGCCCGCGAAATAGATGGTCTTGCCGCTGTTGAGCCGCAGCAAGAAGCCGCCCGGATTGCCGCCGTATGCGCCATCGGGCAAGGAGGAGCCGTGATGGGCGATGGTCATCTTGCAATAGCCGAAGGGGAATGTGTTGCCGCCGCCGATGTGCAGCGGGTGGGTGCGCTCCACGCCCTGCTGGGCGAGCCAGTTGACGATCTCGAAATTGGCGATGACCAGGGCGTTGGTGCGCTTGGCGATATCGATGGCGTCGCCAACATGATCGCCATGCCCGTGAGAGATGAGGATGAAATCCGGATCGATCGCGTCCGCGCTGATCCTGGCGGCGGGATTGCCGGAGAAGAAGGGATCGATGACAATGTTGTGGCCATCGCTTTCGATGCTGACGGCGGCGTGACCATGATAGATGACTTTGACGGGATTGACTGCCATAGTTTCACCTCCTGATAGTGGATGAAGGGGGGACGTATTCAATCGGGCGTTTGGTGTAATTGCTAAGGACGTTTTCGCTTGAATTAACCTGAAAGGTTCCTTTGGCGTAACTATACACGCACCCTCTCATAGCAAGGCAAAAATCACTAGAAGCTGTTATGCACTTTGACTTCGTCAAATCGAGAGTTCACATCATCTGCCCGTGGGATTCGCCGCTGATAACGCGGATGCGGCATTTCCGCGGATTTTTTGGATTGAAAAAGGATTTTTTCTGCGAAAATCCGCGATGATCCGATTTTTCAGCGTCATCCGCGGCGAATCGAAAGGCGAATGATATGGGTGCGTCCCAAATGAGTTGGAAAGTTAAAATAATCCTTTTATTAACGGGGCGCTTCGCGCCCGCCGCCAACGCCGGGCGATAAAGTCCCGCGGCTAGAAACAGCGCCTCTTCGGGGCTAGCCGGATTTATCCGGCGCTGTTTTGTAGCCCGGCGACTTCATCGCCGGGCGGACGTGGCAAACGCTTCCGACCGAAATTGGACACACCCTTATACAACATGGTGCAAGGCGAAAATAGCAAGAAAGCCGCGTCCGCTCGATGAGCGACAACCCGGCTTTCAGAAAGTCGTTTCGGGAACGCCCGCGGGCGTTTTGCGCCTGGCTCCGAACAGCATTCAGGCCGATGACTATTCAGGATTCGTCAGCGCCTTTGTCCTTTTGTTCTTTCCTGGGCCTGGGCTTGGGGCGAGGTTTGGCTTCGGCCTTGGTCTCGCCTTTGGCCTTGGCCGCGGCCGCTTTTTTGGCCTTGGCTTCAGCGGCCTTCTTGGCCCGGGCTCGCTTGCGCTCTTCCTTGATGCGCTTGGCCTCTTGCTCCTCCTGCCATGCGGTGGGATAAAGCGCAGCATAGTAGCTGGTGGGCACCGAAAGCTCCTCCAGGTCCAAAATCAGACTGGGGAAACGATCATAAACCGCCAGCTCGTAGTCATGATTCATCTTGATGGAATCGAAGGGGCAGAACTCGGCGCACAGTCCGCAGCTCATGCAAATGCTGGCGTCGATGTAGAATTCCTTGGGGCGAGGAATCGGCTTGCCCTCTTTGGTCTGGTCGCGCACAATCCAGATGCACTGGGAGGGGCAGACCTTGCTGCAGATGCCGCAGGCGGTGCAGCGCTGCTTGCCCGTGTCCTCTTCATACACCAGCATGGGAATGAAGCGGAAGTTCTCGGGGATCTGACGCTTCTCTTCGGGATACTGGATAGTGAAAAGGCCCTGCACCTCTGGCGGCTGCTGCAAAATTTTGCCAGCCGGGGTGTCGATGGAGTTGATATAGCGGCTGGGCACGCGCTTGACATCGTCGGTGAAGGTGGTGACGGTGCGCTTGAGCGTAACGCCCAGGCCACGGATAATGCCACTTCCGAACATAGAATTGCGTCCTATGGGTGGGAATGGATGAAAGTCAGTGAGGAGAAATTAACGATCGGTTTCGCCCAGAACGATGTCGATGGCGCCGAGAATGACGATCAGGTCAGCGACTTTGTAGCCGATGGACATGTGTTCCAGGGAGGTCAGATTGATGTAGGAAGGCGCTCGCACATGATAGCGCCAGGGGTTGTCGCTGCCATCAGACACGACGTAGAAGCCCAGTTCGCCCTTGGGCGCTTCCACCGCGGCGTAGGCGTCGCCTTTGGGCACGCGGAAGGAGTAAGCGGGCTTCTTGTTCATAATGGGGCCTTCGGGAATCTGATCCAGGGCCTGCTGGACGATGCGGATGGACTGGCGAATCTCGCCCAGGCGCACCAGATAGCGAGCGTATACATCGCAGCCATCGTTGGTGACGATGTCCCAATCGAAGCGATCGTAAATGCTGTAGGGACGGGCCTTGCGCACGTCGTAGGGCACGCCCGAGCCGCGCAACATGGGCCCGGACATGCTGGTGGCGATGGCGTCCTCGGCTGAGAGATACCCCACGCCAATGGTGCGCTCCAGCACGATTTCGCTTTTGGTGAGATAGCGATCGAATTCATCCACCTTGCGGGGCAGACGGTTGAATACCAGCTCGCGGGCGGTCTTCAGCCAGTCATCGGTCACATCTCGACGCACGCCGCCGAAACGCATGTAGTTGCACATCATGCGGCTACCCGACACAGCCTCGAACAAGTCGAGGATCAACTCACGTTCTTCGATGGTGTACAGGGCCGGGGTGAAAAACGCGCCCAGATCGTTGAGCAGGAAGCCGATGGTCCAGAGATGATTCTGGATTCTGGTCAACTCGGCCATGATCACCCGCAGATATTCGGCCCGCTCGGGCGGTTTGGCCTTGTCGCCAAGCATTTTCTCCACCGCCAGCACATAGCCCAGATTATTGGACATGCTGGAAAGGTAGTCCAGACGATCGGTGAAGGGGATGTTCATGATCCAGGTGTTGCGCTCACCGATCTTCTCGTGATTGCGATGCAGATAGCCCATCTCGGGCTCCAGCCCCACCACCGTCTCACCATCCAGGGCCGCGATCATGCGGAACACGCCGTGGGTGGAGGGGTGCTGCGGGCCCATGTTCACCACGATGACGTCGGTCTCGATCTTCTCGCCGCCTTCGGGCGCAGGACGTTCGTGAATCTTGGGCATGGGCGGCGCGGGCGGCGTGAATTTGGCCGGATCCCAGCCCTGGGGATAGTTGACGTTGTCGCCCCACGGCGCTCGATCTTCGCTCCAGCGATAATGCCCTTCGGGCCAGCGGCTCTTGAAGGGCTTGTGATCCGCTTCGTAATAGGCCTCTTTCCAGTCCTTGCGCATGGGATGCCCGTGAAAACCCTCCCACAGCAAAATGCGGCGCAGGCGGGGATGTCCCTTGAATTTGATGCCGAACAGGTCCCAGGCTTCCCGCTCTTGCAGATCTGCGCCCGGCCACACCAGGATGACGCTTGGCAGCTCGGGATCATCCTCGGGCAACCGCACCTTCATCATTAACTCATCACCGCCCTTCTTGGTGTTGAAGAGGACATAGACCACTTCGAAGCGATCCTCGGCGGTGCGGCCCGGATAGCCCAGGTAATCCACAGCATGTAAAGAAGAAAGAAAATCATACCCTTCTTCATTGCGCAGATAAAGGGCGAAATCTATCAGTTTGTCCCGATCAACGATGACGCTGTGCTCGTCAGCATCCAGCACCGCCCCGGGCACCGCATCAGCATACGGCAAACTCTTGACAGCGACGGTTTCTTCAGCCATTAGTTGGTCTCCTCAGCAAGCGTAAAGCGTCGGATTTCTTCCGCCCGTTCCGGATCGAAGATATCCGGCCCCAACTGAGGGATGGGGATGATCTTGGGGGTTGTTTTGCGATACCAGGGCACGGTCTTGACGGACTGCCTGGCGATCTTCTCTTGCAATTTCATCAGGCCGTAAAGCAACGCTTCGGGCGTGGGCGGGCAGCCGGGCACATACACATCCACCGGGATGATCTTATCCACGCCCGAGACCACGTTGTAGCCATCCTTGAAAGGCCCTCCGCTGGTGGCGCAAGCGCCCATAGCCAGCACATAGCGGGGCTCGGCCATTTGATTGTAAAGCCGGGCGATGGTGGGAGCCATCTTCTTGGTCACCGTCCCCGACACGATCATCAAATCCGCCTGACGTGGCGAAGCGCGCATCACTTCCATCCCGAAACGGGAGAGATCATAACGGCCCGCCGCAGTGCTAATCATCTCGATAGCGCAGCAAGCCAGACCGAACAACATAGGCCACAAACTATTCTTGCGGCTCCAGTTGTACAGAAAATCCACAGTCGTCAAAAAAACATTGTTTTTGACTTCTTCTGGAACTTGATTGTCGTTTGCCATACCCTTTTTCCTTTTTGGGATTTGGTAGCATGAGGGCGATAAAGGCTTTGAATAAAAGCTTTGTCGATAATTTTTTGGCGCCCAGGCAACCTTCACAGTGATCATGCTGTCGTAGCATGGCACTGAAATAGCGCCAAGAAGGCTTTCTGACGCAAGCACGCTGATTATAACAGCCCATAAAGAAGAGTGTCAAGGTGATGTAGCCTACAGACTATCGATGGGCGCGGTTCTGTTTTGAACAGAACGCGGACGAACGCGGAAAATGCAAACAAGCCCCAAAATGTCTATTTTGAGTTATGGCAACTGCTAACGTACTTGACTTTAAGTCGCCAAAAGCCACGAAGGAAAAATAAAGAAAATACTTCTCGCCTTCGCCTTTCTTCGTGTCTTCGTGGCAAAAAGTGGTGGATACACCTTAGTAGTTACGAGTTATGCCAGATTTCCCTATCCCACGCCTCGGCCCAATGCCGCTATTTGGGCAGCACCAGCAACGGATCGATGAGATAGCCGTAATCCCGCACCTCGAAGTGCAGATGCGGGC
>JALWDV010000846.1 GCA_027036755.1 Anaerolineae bacterium | reverse complement strand
CTGCAAGGCGCCAGCCGCCAGCGCCGGGGGATAAAGTCCCCCGGCTAGAAACAGCGCCCCTGCGGGGCTAGCCGGATTTATCCGGCGCTGTTTTGTAGCCCGGCGACTTCATCGCCGGGCGGACGTGACAAACGCTTCCAACCGAAATTGGACACACCCTTTTGTTTATCTCCCCTCATGGGCCTGGCCGATTTACACATCCACTCCACCTTCAGCGATGGCGTCGCCACCATCGAAGCCATCCTCTATCACGCCTCGGCGCACACCGATCTGGATGTCATCGCCATCACGGATCATAACACGCTGGCGGGCGCGCTGCTGGCTTTGCGCCTGGCCGATGATTTCCGCATCGATGTGATTCCAGGCATGGAGATCAGCACGAAGGAGGGGGACATGCTGGCGTTGTTCATCACCGAGCCCGTGGCCGCGGGCATGACTTTTGTGGACACCGCCCGGCGGGTGCGAGAGCTGAACGGCCTGCCCATCGCACCCCACCCCTTCGACATCCTGGCCAATGGCGTGGGCGCGCGGCGGCTGCGCCGCATCCAGCAGGAACATCCCGGCCTCATCGCGGGCGTCGAGGTCATCAATGGCTCGCTGCTGACGCGCATTGGCAACATCCGGGCGGAAAAACTGCGCTGGGAGCTGGCTTTGCCGGGCGTGGGCGGCTCCGACGCCCACATGCTGGAGGATATCGGCGTGGCCCGCACCCTCTTTGCGGGACGCACCGCAGCAGAGCTGCGAATCGCGCTGGAAAGGGGCGATGTTTCGCCCGCGGCCCGCAAACGGGACGCGAACTACTACCGGCGCTCGGCCTTGCGCTTCGCCCTGCGCATGGGCCTGGGATTGGCCCACACCCTGGAGGGGCGCCAAGGCGAAGAGCGCATTCGGATGCGCCGCGTTCCCTGAGGATTCGTAACGGCTAAGGTCATTTTCGCTTGAATTAACCTGACAGGTTCCTTTGGCAACGATTCAAAGCCTTGCACGCTTCGTTGGTGGCAGAAAACCTCATATCCTGCCGCCAAGGTTGCGAGAACCTGTCAGGTTTAAGTGAAAGAAGCAACCAACTGGCATACGTTAGCATCTACGAGGATTCACGACCACTCGTCGGGCGTCTTTCCCCTCAATTGCTTCTTCTGGGAATGGCGGCGTTTTTCCTGCAGGCGTTTTTCCTTCGCCGCCTTGCTGGGTTGGGTGTGAATGCGTTTTTTGCGCGGTTTGATCGCTTCTTGCAACAGTTCGACGAAGCGCTCGGTGACGGCCCGCTTGTTTTGCATCTGCGACCGTCGCTCGCCGGCCGTCAGATGCAAAACGCCCGATTTATCGATGCGGCTGGCCAGGGCCTGTTCGATGCGACGCCGCTGGGTCTTCGAAAGGCTGGGCGACTGGCGCACATCCCACAGCAACGCCACCTGGCTTTCGGTGCGATTGACATGCTGTCCGCCCGGGCCGCTGCTGCGAGAAAATCGGTAATGCAGTTCGCGAAGGGGTATCTGCAGATTATCGCTGATGTGCAGCGTTTCCTGCTCGGTCGTCATGGCGCATTCCACTGATTTTAGGTATCATATCGGGCGTTCCATCTGGCGCTCGGGGCCAGCGATCGCCGTGATCGCCTCCCGGACGCGCCTCCCATTTTAACACACCCGCCATCTCTTCATTCGGAGCAGCGCCCATGCAGACCGCCCATCGTTTTGATCACATTCGCGAATCTGTCATCCGCGAAATGACGCGGTTGTCCATCCAACATGACGCGATCAATCTCAGCCAGGGCTTCCCCGATTTTTCGCCGCCCGAGCCTGTGATGCAGGCCGCCATCGACGCCATTCGCGGGGGATTGAACCAGTACACCATCACCTGGGGCTATCCGCCCCTGCGCCAAAAGCTGGCCGAGCTTTACACCGGGCGTCTGGGCTGGCAAGTTGAGCCGGATGAGCACATCGTGGTCACCTGCGGCGTCACCGAGGCCCTGGCCGCGGCCATGCTGGCTG
>JALWDV010000845.1 GCA_027036755.1 Anaerolineae bacterium | reverse complement strand
CGGCCATCGTGGCGTTCGCCACGTCCGCCCGGCGATGAAGTCGCCGGGCTACAGAACAGCGCCGGATAAATCCGGCTAAGCCCCGCAGGGGCGCTGTTTCTAGCCGGGGGACTTCATCCCCCGGCGTTGGCGGCGGGCGTCTTGCTATATGCTGCCCAAAAGGGCCACATCTTCTGAGCACAGGTCTCGGAAGATGCCTAGTTACTGACGGGATGGCAACTGCTAACGTACTTGACTTTAAGTCGCCAAAAGCCACGAAGGCTCGAGGTTTTTCGAAGACGCGAAGGGAAAAATAAAGAAAACACTTCGCGTCTTCGCCTTTCTTCGTGTCTTCGTGGCAAAAAGTGGTGGATACATCTTAGTAGTTACGGAAAAACAGACCGCCGTCCTTGGAGATTTTCAAAAAGATACTGTAAACTTTCGCTGATCACTCATTTTCCCTGCGCCCGTCGCCGCCCCTGCAAGGAGCTGATTATGTCTCTGGAAGAACGACTGAAAGAAATCATCCATCACGCTTATGAGCACTCGCCCGCGGTGCGGCAACGTTTCGACGCAGCGGGTCTCGGCCCGGATGACATCCAGACCATCGCGGATCTGGACAAATTGCCCGTGCTTTCAAAGGACGCTGTCGCCGCCATGCAACGGGAAAATCCCCCCTTTGGCGGGCTGCTGGCCGCGCCCCTCGCTGAGATCAAGCACATCTATTTCTCTCCGGGCCCGTTGTATGAACCCGACGCCAGCGAGCATGATCCCACCCACATCCCCATGATTCAGGAGGCGCTGCGGCAAAGCGGCTTCGTCCCTGGCGATGTGGTCATCAACACCCTGTCCTACCATCTTGTGCCCGCGGGCCTGATGCTGGACGAAGCCCTGACCGGGATGGGGTGCACCGTCATTCCGGGCGGCGTGGGCAATAGCGATCTTCAGGTGACGATGATGCGGGAGTTGGGCGTCACGGGCTATGTGGGCACGCCCAGCTTCCTGATGAAGCTCATCAAGAAATCGGAGGAGATGGGCCTGGATTGGCGCGATTTCAAGCTGAGCAAGGCTCTGGTCACGGCCGAGCCACTGCCCGCCAGTCTGCGTCAGGAGCTGGAGGAGCGCTACGGCGTGAAGGTGGGCAACGCCTACGCCACGGCCGAGCTGGGTTTTCTGGCCATCAACACCACGGGCGGCCTGCCCCTGACGCTGCTGCCCGCGCCCATCATCCAGGTGGTCGCCCCCGATACGGGCAAACAGGTGGGGCCGGGCGAAGCGGGCGAAGTGGTGGTGACCAACTTCAACAAAGCCTATCCCCTCATCCGCTTCGGCACGGGCGACATGGCCATCTTCGACGATCCCGCGCCGGGCCAGAGCAAACAGGAAGCGCGCACCATCACCCTGGTGGGGCGCAGCGGCGAGGCCGTCAAAGTGCGCGGCATGTTCGTGCATCCCAATCAGCTCCGCTTCGCGGTGAGCCAGGCCATCCCCTTCGCAGCCGTGCAGGGCGTGATCACTCGGCCCGAGCTGCGCGACCAGTTCGTCGTCAGGATCGTTCCCCGGGAGACGCCCGCGAATATGGCCGCGGTGGTCGCCCAAATCAAAGACCTGGTGCGCCAGGTTTGCCGGGTGCGGGTGGATGAGGTGACGTTCGTGGCCCCCGACGCCATTCCCGAAGGCTCACCCATCATGCTGGACCAACGATCATGGGATTGACCAGCGAAGGATGTCTGGTGACAGAAAGGAACGACGGCGTTTGCCCGGCCAGGTGCAATCGACGCTGCCGCAGGCCGCGCTCGCGGGCGCCGGCGGAATGAACCGCGTCCATTTCATTCCCGTCGTTCCTAACCGCCACTCCCTGACTACCATGACAATGTCACATTACGTCATTCAGCAATTTCAAATTTAGAATCCACAAGCGGAAAGGAGGCGATTTCACCCCTCCCGGCCTCCTTTTTGCCCCCACCCCGACCCTCCCCCGATACTCGCTGCGCTCGTGTTCGGGGGAGGGA
>JALWDV010000844.1 GCA_027036755.1 Anaerolineae bacterium | reverse complement strand
TCCGCCCGGCGATGAAGTCGCCGGGCTACAAAACAGCGCCGGATAAATCCGGCTAGCCCCGCAGGGGCGCTGTTTCTAGCCGGGGGACTTTATCCCCCGGCGTTGGCGGCGGGCGCGAAGCGCCCCGCCAATGAAGGGATTATTTTAACTTTCCAACCCATTTTGGACACACCCAAAGTTTTTTTTTGCAGACGGAGAGGTCTTCCCCCCGCTTGCGGGGGGGAGCGAGGGGGGGCCTGCCGCAGCAGAAGCCAAGCCAGCGAAAACAGACAGACTACCTTAGCAGTTACCGACGATTTGCCAAAAAATAACATTCGGTAGTCCCACCACCGAGAAATGCCCTGGCAAACATTCGCCCAACGCGCCCGCGAGATGGGCGTTCCCCTCACGCCCGACCAACTGGCCCGCTTCCGGCAATACACCGCGCTGCTGCTGGAGGCCAATCGCCGCGTCAATCTCACCGCGCTGCGGGATGAGCAGGCCCTGGCGACCAAATTCCATCTGGACGCGTTGAGCCTGCTGCCCATCATCGCCCGACATGCGGGCCTGACGCCCGACGCCCTGCGTCAGCAATCATGGCGGGCGGCCGACGTGGGCTCGGGCGGCGGCGCGCCCGCCATCCCCCTGGCCATCGCCTGGCCGGGCCTGCGCTACGCGCTCATCGAATCCATCGCCAAAAAGGCCCGCTTTCTTGAAAGCGCTATCGCCGCGCTGGGGTTGCAGGCGACGGTGATCAACGCCCGGGCCGAAGATGTCGGGCGGGATGAAGCGCATCGCGAGGGATACGATCTGGTGACGGCCCGCGCGGTCGCGTCGCTTCCCGCGCTGGTGGAATTGACCCTGCCCCTGGCCCGCATCAACGGAATCATCGCCCTGCCCAAGGGGCCGAAAGCGCCCGAGGAGGTGGAAGCCGCGGGCCGGGCCATCGCGCTGTTGGGGGGCGAGCTGGCGGGCGTGGAGCGGGCCGCCATCCCGGACGCGCCCGAAACGCGCCTGGCGGTGATCCTGAGAAAACGCGCGGCCACGCCAAAAGGCTATCCCCGGCGAGCGGGGACGCCCGGGCGAAAGCCGTTGTAGCAGAACGTCTTATCAATCAAGATGAAACGCCTTGTTTTTGTTGGCTTTCTGTTCGCTATAATCGCAGGTTTTCTCTGCTTGTCAGGGGGTTGTACGACCGGGAGCGACGCCGAGACGCCTCCGACTCACACTTACATTACGCCGGTGACCAGCGAACCCGATCCTCTGGACGGCACACGCTGGGAATTGGCGACCTTTGAAAGCGAGTCCAAAACACCCAGCATTCCCAAACAACCCCGTTTGTTCATTACATTCGATAGAGGCGAGTTACGCCTGCAAGGCGGTTGCAACGCTGTCAGCGGATATTATCGGATTGAAAACAACCGGATCACAATTACATTTGTGAAAGCAACCCTGGTGGATTGTTCGGATTCAATTCCAGGGATTAATGAGATAGAAGATGCTTTTTCCAATGCCATGCCAACATTCGAAAGGTACACGATTGAAGGCGAACAGCTTCGCATCCGCTATGCTGACGGTGAGTTATTATTTCGCCGTGCTACAAAATAAGTCCCGGAAGTCCCACGGCTGGCCCGCCCGCGCCGACACCGATGAAAATGCCTCGCGGCCAAGACGGCGCGGGCAGCCCATCCCGTAATGCGTGATTCGCGATGCGCAACGACCTCACGCATTACGAATTACGCATCACGCCCGTTGCAGACTCGCCCGACGTGGGCAAACCCCTTGCTACATCATTCCGACGACCGCAGGGAGAAGGAATCTCCTCGCTTGCAAGGGGATTTCTCGGTCGCTGCGCTCCCTCGAAATGACGTAGGAGAGAGCATTTTCGGAACAGTCCGATGACGGGCAAGCCCGCGCCGATACCGATGAAAGACGAGGACACGGATTGACACGGCCTTCGGTCACAGATTTTTTGAATTATCCGTGTTTTTCTGTGTTCATCCGTGTTCTATT
>JALWDV010000843.1 GCA_027036755.1 Anaerolineae bacterium | reverse complement strand
TGCCCTCATTGGCCAGAATCGGCAATAGCACCTCTTTGATATCTGCCTTACTGAATTTGTAGAAGGAGGACAGCACCCACACCGTCTCCGCCACGATGATCTCATCCAAAACCAGCCGGACTTCCCCCCTCTCCGCCGCAGCGAATAGCTCCCGCGCCTGTGCCGCCTGCTCTGCGGGCGCCGCGGTGATGAATCGCAAGAGGACATTCGTGTCGACATACGCCTTTTTCATTCTTCACCCTCCGCAATGCGACGCCCCAACTCCCATCGGAGTTGCTCACGGATAGTATCCAGGTCCTCCACAGGCTCTTCGACAGGCAATGCGCCGAACAGTTCTGACAGCGGTCGCATTCGGATCGGGATCATGATGATGCGATCCCCCTGTACGGTCACGAGCAGCCGGTCTTTCGGGCGCAGATTCAACGCTTCGCGCACATCCTTGGGAATGGTAATCTGGCTTTTCGAGGTAATTGTGGCAAGTGCAGGCATTTTTCTAGCTTCCTTTGAATGGAATGGTGAATCTTCTTTCTCCTTACATTTTATAACAATTCCCCTATTTGTCAAGTCCCCCGCCAAGCCCACTGATTACTGATCACTGAACACTCCCCCACTATGTCTTTCACCATCCACACCCCGCCGCCGACCTGGTGGAGCGCTACCCGCAAGCCCCTCTCGCCCGAGGACTGGCAGGAGGCGGTGGCCCGCGCGGGCGAACAACTGGCGGCCTTGCCCCTGGCCCAGGCCCGCAACCGGGCCAAAGTCAGCGACCTGGCCCGCAAGGCCCTGCTGGCTGCGCTATCTGACCGGGGCTTCGCCTCCGTGCCCGAAGATGAACTGGCCCCATATCTTTCCCAGGTCATCTCCCAGGTGGGCGGGTTGCGCTTCCTCGATCCCCTGATCCCGCCCCACTGCGATGACTACACCGATATCCAGCTCAACGCGGATGGCAGCGTCTGGGCGCGGCCCAAAGGCCAGCTTGCTCACGCGCTCCTGCCCGACGTGAAACCGGGCATCGAGGAGGCGTGGCAGGTCATCGAACGCCTGCTGGCGCCCGAGGGCAAGGCCTGCACCGAGGCCACTCCCACCGTGGACGCCAAAATCCCCCGCGACCCCGCGCTCGGCTTCGGCGGCGCCCGCATCAAGGTCATCCACCCATCCCTGGTCGTGGGCGACTACCCCGTCCTCTCCATCCGCCTCTACGAGCCCAAACCCGTCCCGCCCGAGCAAATCGTGGCCTGGAACGTGTTCCCGCAGCCGGTGATGGACGCGCTCCTTGAAGCAGTCGCCAGTCGCCTGCGGGTGCTCATCGCCGGCGGCACCGGCTCGGGCAAGACGACCCTGCTCTCGGCCCTGGCCCACGGCATCCCCCGCGAAACCCGCATCGTCACCGTGGAGGACCCCAACGAGATCTGGCTGCCCCATCTCAACGTCATCGCCCTGGAGGCCCGGCACGCGCCCCCTGGCTCCGACACGCCGCCCTACACCGTGGCCGACGGCGTAGATGACGCCCTGCGCATGGCGCCTGAGGTGATCCTGGTGGGCGAGGTGCGCACGGGCCAGGCCGCTATGTCGTTGTTCCGGGCCATCATGTCCGACCACGCGGGTATGACCACCTTCCATGCAGACGGCCCCGAGCACGCGGTGCATCGCATGTGCGTGATTATGTATTCCGATGCGGGCGTGAGCTACCAGGCGGCCCGCGGCATGTTCGCCGAGGCCCTGGACCTGGTGGTGCAGGTGGGCTGGCGGGAGGGCGTGCGCCGCGGCCTGGGCGTTTGGGAGGTGGCGGGCCTGGCTGGCAAGAACGTAACCTTCCGCCAACTCTGGAAGCCAGGGGAGGAGAGGATGCAGCCGCCTACTCGCGCCCGCATCTGACGCCAACCAATCTCTCAATCTCCTAATCTCCCAATCTCATCCCACCCGTGTCCCCATCCGACCTCCTTTCCCTCGACTTCTTCACCATCGGCAAAACCCTCCTCCCCTTCCTCGCCGCGCTGGCCGCGGGCCTGACCGTGGCCCTGCTCATCCCTCGCATCCCCTGGCCGCGGCGGGGGCCGGGCGGACAGGTGACCGCCACCGTATCCTGGCGCGTGCCCAACTTCTTCGGCGGCCTGCTGCGTCTCTTCGGCGCGGGCTCGGACGACGTCATCTCGGGCCAGGCCGTGGCCGTGTTCAGGAAAGAGGGATTGTGAGGAATCTTGTTAAAAACGACCTCAAACCGCGATAAAGTCAGGTCGCTTTTTACAGCAGCGCCCCTCACAGCAAACGGTCTGTCCTGTCCTCCAATTCCTGGCGAGAAGCCTCATAGAGCCCACGGGCTGTGACGCCGCTATCTTCAAGTTTCCGCGACACGCGCAACATGGCCTGGTAGGCGTCGGGCATCTTGCGGAACCGCACCGTGTAGTTCCAGAAAGTCCCCTTCACAGCCTTAACCTCGAAGCCGGCTTCCTCCCCGAGGCGTATGGTGGTGGATATGAGGGGGTAGTCGGGATCGATGAGAAATTCGGTGACAGCCAGGATGCCGCCCGGCTTCAGCACCCGCCACACCTCCCGCAGCGCCCGCTGTCTGTTGGGGATTTCCTGTAAGGTCGAGCTCATCACACAGGCGTCCAGACTGGCGTTGGCCAGGGGCAGGGCGTAGGCGGACGCCTGCACGGGCAGGTTGCAGTCGAAATCCGCGGGCGTCATGCGCGCGGTGAGCTGTCGGAGCATGTGTCTTTGCAAATCCACCGCGATGACCCGTCCTTGCTCGCCCACGAAATCGGCCAGGGGCAACGCCAGCGCGCCGCTGCCACAGCCCAGGTCCAGCACGTTCATGCCTGGCTCGATGCCGCTGCGGCGGATGACTTCGACCGATGGTTGCAGCCCATATCGGAAGCGGCTGGAAAGGAAATAGCCCAGGAAGGCAGGCGCGGGGACCTGAACCCAGCGCCGGAACCCTTTGGCCAGAATGCGGATGACGATCTGGTATAGGGCCAGGATCGCCAACAGGTAGACCAACACGCGGCCCAAACGTTTGAGCATGGGACTCTCTCCTATGATTTCTCCGCCGCGGCCATGACTTTCCGCAAGCGCCGGGCCTGGGAGGGGCTCATGTCGGGCATGCGCTGTTGCAATGTCTCGATGAACGCCTGTCGGTTTGTGTCATCCACCGCGACCAGGGCCGCCTCGGCCCGAGCGGGCAGGTCTTTGGGCCGACAGGTTTGCAGGTGGGCCAGCAGATAGGGGAACAATGCCCGGCGATACGCGGCATCCTGGGCCGCGACCGTGGCCAGCGCCCGAATGCCCCGATCCATGGTGATCACCGAGCCCTGGTCGATGGCCCGTTGGATCTCCTGCCGGTGCTCGAACAGCATGGGCGCCTGGAGATGGGCGATGGTCGAAAGCGCGATCATGCCGCCCCAGACCAGGCGATTGTTACGGCTGGGGAGCAGGGCCAGGAATTCATCCACATAGGGCGCGATGAGTTCGGGCGCGAGGTAGCCGATCTCGTACAGGGTCTTGATGCAATCGCTCTGAATCTTGCGGTCGCGGTCGTGCAGATGCGCGACCAGCTCGCGGATGGCCTCCTCATCCCGCGACTGGGCCAGCTCGCGGGCCAGTTCCTGATTGGGAACATCGTCGCGGCGTCCCTGTGCGGACGCCAATCGTTCGAGGACGGACATGAGAACCCCCTTGCCCTATCATGATTTTGGGGAACGCTTTAGCGACTGCATGTAGTCCGCCACCGCCTGGCGGGTGGTATACCAGACACGGCCCCGCTTCACAGCTTCCAGCCGCCCGCGGCGGGCCAGCAGGCTGAGATACTCCTGGGAATAAGGCGTGCCCTCTGCGGCTTCACGCAGCGGTATCCAAACGCTATCCTCAGCAACAGGAATATCGGGCGTGCAGGCTTCCAGGTAAAGCGTCAGGCTGCGCTCCACAGCCATGCCCACGAAATTCACCAGCGGACGATGATTCCCGCCATCGGCCTGGGCCAGGACTTTGTAATACTGACGTCGATTCTCCTGTCGAATGACGGTGGGAGGATACCCATCCCTCATCAGCAACAGGTTCATCACCAGTCGAGCTGTGCGGCCATTGCCATCGATGAAGGGATGGATGGCGACGAGCCTGTGATGAGCCATGGCGGCTCGCTCCACGGGGTGCAGCGCCATGGCGGCGTCGTTCAGCCAGTCGCTCCAATCCTGCATGCGGGCTGGCACTTCCCAGGCTCTTGGTGGCTGGTGAGACGATCCCGCAATACGCACGGCCAGCACCCGATATTGCCCGGCGTTTTCGTCATCGATGCCTTTCAGAACCAGATGATGCAACTCGCGCACGATTTGCGGCGTGATGGGGGCGTCTTCCGCCACCAGGGATTCGACATAGCGAATGGCGTCGCGATGATTGATGACCTCGAAATGTTCGCGCAGGCTCTTGCCGCCAATGGTAAGGCCCGTTTCCAGGATGAGCTGCGTCTCACGCAAGGTCAACGTGCTGCCCTCGATGGCGTTTGAGTTGTAAATCCATTCCACCATCAATTGCTCGCGCAGGCGCTGCACCGCGGCCGCGGGCAGAGGGCGCAGTTGATCAAGCTGCGCTTTTTTCTGTTGGATGCGATTGAAGAGTCGGGTTTCGAGTAGGACTTGGGGCATAGGTACACCGTAATTGTATCGGATAGGCAGGATTATTATAGTTCCGATACCGATATTTGGCAAGCCCATTCCAATTTATCCTCCAACTCCGCCATTGCCCGCGGGCGGTGAGGATGCCATAATCGCAGCAGAGGCGCGCACTGCGCCCAAGCCAAGGACTCCGTGATTTCTCGCGGGGTCCTTTTTCTTTTCCGCCTTTTTCCCATTCATTTCCGAGGTGCAAATACCCCATGATCCAACCCCTCCTTCAACATCCCTTCTACCGTTTCCTAGCCGATGATTCTGGAGATATGGTCGAGCGCGGATTGATTTTGGTAGCCATCGTCGTGGCTGCGGTGGGCCTGTGGTACGCGCTGGGCGCAAAGCTCGCAGCCAAGCTGGGTGAGGTCGTAGGCTCTTTCTAACTTGGACGTCCCATGAGCGGTGACCTTTATCCAACCACTCGGCGTAAGCATGAAACCGTCATACGTCAAACGTAAAACGTCAGGGGGTTGATTCGGCGCTCCAATCCCTTATGACGTTTGACGCCTTGTCTGAAAAGCGAAGCAAGCACTCACAGTCATGTCCATCTTCACTTGGTTGCAAAATCGCCGAGGTGATCTCGTCTGGAGCACGCTGGTCATCGTCACCGTGCTCCTGCCCCTGGGCGGTCTCAGCCTCGACGTCCCCCGATATTTCCTCCTGCGCAGCAATCTGGCCACCGCGGCCGATGCCGCCGCGGCCGCCGCAGCCCAATGCGTGGACGGGTCCCACTTCCAGAACACGGGCGAGACCCGGCTGCTGCCCGACTGCGCCCTGGCCGAGGCCCGCGACGCGTTCACGGCCAGCCTGCACAACCTGGACCCCGCCACATACCATCCCCGCTTCGTGGGTATGAGCATCGACGAGGGCCGGGATGAGGTCACCATCCGCGCCGCGGGCGACCTGCGCCTCATCTTCGGCCTCACGCCCGCGTTTACGGTGCATGTCACCGCTGTCAGTCGCTACCGGATGATCGTGCGCTGACCCCGGACCTCGGACCCCGGACCTCGGACTGCCCCATGGAACTCGACCTCACCCGCATCACCTGGCCCGCTGTGGCCGCCCTCCTGCTGGTCATCCTCATCGGTTTCGGCCTGTTGGGTGCGGCGGTGACGCCCGTGGACGCGCAGGGCGAGCCCGTCTTGCTCACCGCCCAGCGCTGGACCGCGGCCCGGCTGGCCCGCCAGGCCAAGGCCGAGACCGAGGCCCTGGTGAAAGACGCGGCGGAGCTGCGGCGGCTGTTGGAGCGGGAGCATCCCGACCCCATCGCGGCCATGCTCCTGGCCCAGCGCCGGGCGCAGCGCCTGCGCCGCATCCGCAACCACCGCATGTTCATCGAGTACCCCGCCCGGCCCATCCTGCGGACCACGCCCGCGGTGCAGCGCATCCCGCCCCTGCCCACGCCCTTCCCCACCCTGCCCGACGGCCTGCCCGAGCTGCAACAGCCTCAACTTCCCATCAAAATCCCCGTCACCCCGCAAC
>JALWDV010000842.1 GCA_027036755.1 Anaerolineae bacterium | reverse complement strand
ACGTCATCGCCGCGGTGCAGCGCCTCTTGCCCCTGGCGGCTGATGGCGATGGCGAAACGCCCGCAAACTAGCGCTGCGGTTCTTCTGGCGGCCCGGGCGGATGCGGGAAGTATTTTTCGGCCAGCTTTCGCCAGGTTCCATCCGCCATGATCTCCACCAGGGCCTCGTCCATCGCGTCTGCGAGTTTGGGAGCCTGTTTGGGCAGTACGATGACGTAAGGATCGGAAACCAGCGACGGGGCGTGGGGCGCCAGCCCCGGTTTGGCGAACATGGCCGCGGTCACCGCGTCCACGATGGCGGCTTCGGCCCGGCCCTCCAGCACTGCGTTCAGGGCCTCGTCGGGCGTTTCGGTGCGCAGGATGTGGGGCAATTTCTGTTCCCGGGCCCAGGCGTCGCCCTGCCCGCCCCATTCCACCGCCACGGGCGCATCGGCCAATTCGTCGGGGGAGCTCAGCGCGCTATCCGCCCGCGTCACCATCACCAGGCCCGCCTCGAAATAGGGCTGGCTATATCGCACGTCCTCGGTCAGCCGCTCATCCAGCGGAAAGGCCGAGATCACTGCATCCACCTTGCCCGCCATCACCGCGTCGGCCAGACCATCGAAGGCGATGGCGGTGAAGCTCACGGGGACGCCCAGGCGTCGGGCCAGCTCTCGGGCCAGGTCCACATCGAAGCCCGCCACCTGCCCTGCGGCGTCCAGCGTATCGAAGGGCGGGAAGCTGGGGTCCAGGGCCACGCGCAGGGCTTCGCCCTGTTGCAGCCGCTGCCAGGCCGCGTCCTGTGTGCGGAACAGCATCAGATAAAGCAATGCAATGCCCGCCAGGGCGATGGCCATGCGGGCGATGAAGATGAGGATGCTGCGGGTGCGGGGAGACATTGTTGGTGTGAAATCGAATACTATGCCCCAATCCGTTTCTGCATCTCACGCCAGATTTCCGTAAGTTGTAGCTGAACAGCCCACTTATCGATGTAATCATAATCCAACTCCTCCCCCATATTTAGAACAATACTGGCGATGTCACGGATATGTTTGGTCTGCTGGCTGAGGGAATAATAATTCAATTTGTGCAGGATCAGGTCTTCGGGTGAATGAACGTAGGCCTGCCCCAGGGGTGGGCCGAAATCGACCAGCCGTCGTCGTTTCAGATTGATTTCCCTGAACGTATCTCCCGGTTTGAGAAGAAACAATTCGGCTTTATAGCCACTGGGCATGTGAATGGCGTTGACAGGCAGGTCCGCTCTGGTTTCGATCATAAGGTCGATCAAACTTTCGACCGGCACCAGCATGTCACGTTTTTCAAATTCTTGAGACAGGGCCACCACCGATTCTAGCGGTAAATCGACAACCAAATCAAGGTCGCGGGTCATGCGAGGGTCTCCCCAGATAGACAACGCGACAGCGCCTCCAATCAAATAATCAACATTGGCGGCAGTGAGTGCGTCGATCACACTTTGCACAAACTTGACAAAAGATGATGTTTCAACGTTCGTCATGGCGTCTACGAATGATCCTCAATGCTTCGGCTTCGCTCAACTCGGGCTGGCGCAGGCGTAAACGATGGGCGGCGACGCCTTCGGAAAAATCGATCATCGAGAGCATTTGTTGAAAACGTTGCGCCGGCGTCAAACTGCGCGTGATGGCCATCTGCGCCGGATCCACTTCGGCAACAGCGTTTGCGATCTGGCGTTTCGTTTTTTCGTCGAGAGCCTGGGGAAGGTGCTCGGTCGTGATGCTCATCATAGCGCCTCTTTTTTCACTGTCTCATTATACTCGTGTTCTTGACTCGCCTGCAACCCTGGTTTCGTTCATCAAAATATGATGTATGTCAGGTTTACTTTTCATAAACCTCGGGGTTGGCGCAGTGGGGCAGGCGCTGGCCCGCCAGGCCCGCCAGCAGATTCTCCACCGCCATCTGCGCCATCTTGACCCGGGTGACGATGCTGGCGCTGCCGATGTGGGGCAGAGCCACGACGTTGGGCAGGGCCAGGAGGGGATGGTCGG
>JALWDV010000841.1 GCA_027036755.1 Anaerolineae bacterium | reverse complement strand
GATAGCGGCGAGCCTGGCATCGAGAATGTGCGGGTGGACCTGCTGGACAGCAGCGGGAACCCGGTGCAGGCGTGCATGAACACGACCGGCGACTACCTGGATGAGGGGGGCAGCGCCAACGCCAGCAGCGGCTCGCTGGACTGGTCTGGCAATCCGTGGACTTACACGGGGAACGCTCGTCCCCTCAATGGTTATGGAAATCCGGGCGACAGCCAGCAGATCTATGGCGCCGATGGCGTGATGGTGCGGCCCGTGGATTTGTCGGTGTTCGCCCAGAATCCAACGCTGAGCTTCGATTATCGATTTTATAACGCCGGCGGCAGCATCGATGTTTCGTATAGCGATGACGGGGGAACCACGTGGAATGCCTTACCGCCGGTGAATGACCCGGGTGACACAAACTCCTACCATACTTACACACAGATATTGCCCAGCACGTCGGCCAACGCCCGGATACGGTTCGCCAGCAATGGAGCCACGAATGTCCTATTCGACAACATCAAGATCGAGGCCTGCATTCTGGAGGATGTGTATGACATCACCGACGCCGACGGTCTTTATCTGTTCGATGGGACCAAGGGCGTGCAGGCGAACACGGATTACCAGGTGGTGATTGACACGACGCAGACGCCCCTGGACGGTCTGAGTTTGACCACGCAGGATGCGGGCGGCGATGACGCGAAGGATTCCGATGCGGCCATGTCGGGAGACGATGCGGTGATCAACCCTGCGACCTCTCCGGCCACGGGCGAGGACCTGACTTACGACTTTGGTTTCAGTCCGCCCATCTCTTACGACTGGGGCGACCTGCCCGAAACCGGCAACGGCAGCTTCTCCACCACCAGCGCCAAGGACGGCCCGAGCCACGTCATCACCAGCAGCTTGTATCTGGGCTCCTGTGTGGATTCAGAAGATGACGGCCAGCCCGGCCCCATGGCCGGAGCCGGCGGCAGTGCGGGGGATGACAGCAATGTCGGCGCCACCACCATTGGAACCTGCGCCCAGGCGGGCAATGACGAAGATGGCCTGCTCAGCGCCATCAGCCCGGCGGCTGCGGGCGAAACAGCCTGCTTCAAGGTGATGCTCACCAACGTCACCGGCGGCGCCGCCCGGCTCTACGCCTGGGTGGACTTCGACGGCAACGGCGCCTTCAGCAGCGGCGAACAGCTCAGCGGCGTAGATTTTGCTTCTGGCTACGCCAGCATTGCAGATGGTTCGACCGGCGCCATCCGGACTCTCTGCTTCACCATGCCATCTGTGCCCGCCAACGGCCCCGAAGGCGGCGAGCTTCACGCTCGCTTGCGGTTGACCACAGAAGACCTCAGCGCCCGCACCGGCAACCACGAACTGTGGGCCGGGCCTGCGGCAGATGGCGAAGTGGAGGACTACTGGTCGCCATTGGCCTGCGTGGGCAACTACGTGTGGCTGGATGACGGCGCAGATGCTGACACGCAGGATAGCGGAGACAGTCCCCTGGGAGACGTGACCGTGCGGCTGGTGTGGGCGGGCCCCGATGGCTCCATCGACACGGGGCCCGATGATGCTGCGGCTAAGAACGATGACGCCATCCTGGCCACCGAGACCACCGACGCCAACGGCCGCTACCTTTTCTGCGGGCTGCCCCCCGGCGCGGCGACGGCCTACAACTATCAGGTGCAAATTCCCAGCATGCCTGGCTACAAATCGGTGACGGCCAACGCCGGCTCTGATGACCAACTGGACTCGAACGCCGCGCCGGGCGACACGTCTGATGGCGGTTGGAGAGGCGCGGCCTTCGGTCTGCAAGTGGATTACACTTCCGCCCCTGGCTACATCCTCAAAGATGGGTCAGTCATGCCCACGGGCGAGGCTGGGACCGAGGACGCCAACAGCGAAGCTGCAGACCACAACACGCCCGACGCCCGCACCGACTGGACCCAGGACTTCGGGTTCCAGCAGACAAAGGTAGCCATCGGCAACTTTGTGTGGCATGACGCGAATGGCAATGCTCAGGCCGATACTGGCGAGGCGGGCATCGATAACATCGGCGTGGAGTTGTACCGGGATGTGGATGGAGACGGCGTCTGTGAACCTGGCATTGACGATGGCTCTGCGATTTCCACCACCACCACATCGGACGGCGGCTTCTACCAATTCCTGAATGTCACGCCCAGCGTCAGCGGTGATGCGAGCACCAACTACTGCGTTGCCGTGGTCAAGAGTGACGTGACCAATGCAGGGTACGCATACAGCAGCGACGGCGGGGATCAGGATCCCGACGCCACGGGCGACCAGGATGCGGCCAGCGGCGATGATGGCGTCCCCGTAGGGAATTACGTCGTCAGCCAGCCTTTCCCGGCGACGGTGGATGGACAGGCGGACACCGGCGACAGTGGCGACCCGGCCGGGTACAGCGACGCCAGCGCCTACATGACCGTGGACTTTGGCTTCTTGACCCAAGATGATTACGACGCCATGGGCGCCTCGGCCACCGCCATCCGTTTGAGCGGGATGAACGCCCGCAGGGATGCGGGCCAGTGGGTGTTGGGGCTCCTGGTCGTGGTTCTGGCGGGCCTGGCGGGCGTTCTGTGGCGGCGTGGTCGGGCGTACTAGGCCTTCTCTTACTGGCGCACGACGCCAACCATTGAAGAACAACGGGCCCCGTCATTTTGGCGGGGCCTGTTGTGCATTTATCTGGGCGTAAATCCGATGTCTCCGTGTTGAAAAACCTTTTTGCAGTGCATTCAACATTGACAAAATAATCCGGGTTATAGGCCCGGGGCGCTTCGCGCCCGCCGCCAGCGCCGGGGGATAAAGTCCCCCGGCTAGAAACAGCGCCCCTGCGGGGCTAGCCGGATTTATCCGGCGCTGTTTTGTAGCCCGGCGACTTCATCGCCGGGCGGACGTGGCAAACGCCACGATGGCCGATTTGATTGGTGAACATTCATCATTCGTCCTCTGCGATAATTGCACCAACCGAAATTGGACGCGCTCATTTGAAATTGCTGGGGAATCGCTGCCGGGTATTGACAAACGGGCGCTCTTCGTTTATAGTGGGGTTTAGTTTGTCCAGCGGACTTACAAAATAGTAGCCCACCATCCCATATGTTTTCGTTGACAGAAAAGGCCACCCAAAAGCGTGCAAAGCTGCACAACAAGCGCCTGGTGCTCAAGACCATTTACGATCAAGAGCCCATCAGCCGCGCGGATATCGCCCGCGCCACGCATTTGGCCCGCACCACCGTCTCCAACGTCGTGGCTTCGCTCATGGATGAGGGATTGGTGCTGGAGGTGGGGCAGCGTCTCCTGGAAAGGGGCAAGCCCGCAACCCTGCTACGGGTCGATGACGACGCCCGCCACATCATCGGCGTCGATCTCAGCGGCCGGGAATTCGTCGGCGTCATCGCCAATCTGCGCGGGGCCATCAGGCAAAGGCGACGCACGCCCCTGGCAAATCGCACGGGAGAATCGGCTCTGGAACGGGTGTATTGTTTGCTGGATGATTTGATCGAGGAAGCTGGCGAACATACTCTGCTGGGGATTGGAATCGGCGCGCCGGGCGTGGTGGACGCCACCCTGGGCATAGTACGCCAATCGGGCCGCCTGCAATGGCGAGACATCCCCTTGCGGCAACTGATGGAGGACCGCTATCATTTGCCTGTTTACATCGCCAACGATAGCCATGTGGCTGCCTTGGGAGAATACACTTTTGGCAATGGCCGCACCGGCCCCAATCTGGTGGTGATCACAGTGGGCATGGGGGTCAGCGCGGGCGTTGTGCTCAACGGGCGGCTGCATCTGGGCGATTCTTTTGGCGCGGGCGAAATCGGTCATGTCACCGTGGTGCGCGGGCCTCAAGCCCAGCGCTGCTCTTGCGGCAACACAGGCTGTCTTGAAACCGTCGTCAGCGAAGAATCACTCATCGCCCAGGCCCGGGACATCGCCCGGCGCAATGCCCAATCCAAACTCCATCAGTTCGCCCCAACGCCCGAAGCCATCGATCTGCAGGCCATCCTGCAGGCTTTCGAGGCGGGCGACGACGATTTGCATCAGGTCATTCAGCAAATGGGACGACGGCTGGGGTATTCCGTGGCCACCGTCGTCAGCATTCTCAATGTCGAACAGATCATCATAAGCGGCGCTCTGGCCCACTTTGGCGATTCCTTTATTCAGGCCATACGCTCCGAGTTCGAAGCCACCATTCATCCCATGCTCGCCGCCAGAACCAACATCCACGCCAGCGATTTGGGGCAAGACATTGTGGTGAAAGGCGCTGTCGCCGCCGTGTTATCAGGAGAAATGGCATTGGTCTAATCTCGCGCCGGGCGCAGAAAAACGAGGCAAAGGGTGCGCGACGCATTCTGCCACGAATGCAACGCACTCATACAAAAATATCCGAAGAAGAAGTTGCCTGCCCAATCAACCATCTCGACCGACTACTCACAAATATCAAAAAGGAGACGGCTATTCACCAAACGAGCAAAACAACACAGAACATCCACCCACAGAACAAACACTTTCTTCAATCCGCTCACATTCCTTTCGGAGGGATCATTACCATGTCGAAGAAGACAATCCTCTTTCTCTTGATCGTCGCCATTCTGGCCGTCTCGCTGGCAGCCTGCGGTGGAGCGAAACAGGCCCCGGCCAAGGAAGAAGCTCCTGCGGCCAAAGCCACCGAAGCCCCCAAAGCCACCGAGGCTCCCAAGCCCACCGAAGCGCAAAAAGCCACCGAAGCCCCCGCCGCAGAAGCGGTCGTCCTCACCCTGGGTTCCTGGCGCTCGGATGACGTTGACGCCTGGGATAAAATCCTGGCCAAATTCCATGAGGCCCATCCCGACATCACCGTCAAATTCGACCCCACCGCTCCCATCGACTACGACACCACCCTGCGCACCCAGCTCGAGACCGGCACCGCGCCCGACCTATTCTTCGTCCGCTCCTTTGCCACCGGACGCGACCTGTTCGAGCAGGGATTTGTCGCCTCGCTCAAAGACCTGCCCGGCCTGAAGGACAACTTCTCGGTTGGCGCCCTGGCCCCCTGGTCCACCGAGGATGGCGAACCCTTCGCCGTGCCCATTGCCGCTGTTTCTCACGGCATCTACTACAACCAGGACATGTTCAAGGAAAACGGCATCGAGGTTCCCCAGACATGGGAAGACCTGATGGCCGCCGCGCAGAAGCTGAAAGACGCCGGCGTCATCCCCTTCTCCAACGGCACGAAAGACGCCTGGGATATCAACGAAGTCGTGATGATGACCATCATCCCCAACAACATCGGCGGTTACGAAGGCCGCATGGCCTATCTCAATGGCGAACGCTGCTTCAACGATCCTGATATGGTGGCCGCGTACACCCAGATTCAGGATCTGGCCCCCTACCTGCCCTCCGACTTCACCGCTGTGGACTATTACACCGCGGAGCAGCTCTTCGTGCAGGGGCAGTCGGCCATGTATTTCGATGGCTCCTGGAGCATCTCCGCTGTCGAGAAAGATGCGCCCGAGTTTAACTGGAGCGTTTTCGCTGCTCCGCCCGCCAAAGGCAAAAAACAGTACATCTCCTTCCACATGGACGCTGCCATCGGCATGAATCCCGCCACCAAGCATGAAGAAGCCGCGAAGACATTCCTGCAGTGGCTCTACACCAAGGACTTCGGCGAGGCCTTCGGTAATGGCGTTCCTGGCTTCTTCCCCGTCAGCAAGAACGTCCCCACCCTCTCCGACCCGGTGGCGAACGAATTCCTCTCCTTCAACCAGAAGGCCGCTGGCACCGACATTCGCTTCGTTTGGGAAAAACTGATGGCGCCGCCTTCGGGCATGCCCGATCCGTACACCGTGATGAACAATGGCGTCATCGCCGTGCTCAAGGGCGAACAAACGCCTCAGGAAGCGGCCGACAGTCTGCAAGAAGCCATTGCCAAGTGGTACGAACCCGCCCAACATTGTAAACAATAGTCGAGCGCCTTCGATGAGTCGGGGGGGGCAGCGTCCCTCCTGGCTCATTTTGGGGTGTCCAATTTCGGTTGGGCGCATTCTGTTCCGGCAAAATTGGCGAGTGATGAACATTGACAAAATAATCCGGTTATAGGCCCGGGGCGCTTCGCGCCCGCCGCCAGCGCCGGGGGATGAAGTCCCCCGGCTAGAAACAGCGCCCCTGCGGGGCTAGCCGGATTTATCCGGCGCTG
>JALWDV010000840.1 GCA_027036755.1 Anaerolineae bacterium | reverse complement strand
CCGGGGGATAAAGTCCCCCGGCTAGAAACAGCGCCCCTGCGGGGCTAGCCGGATTTATCCGGCGCTGTTTTGTAGCCCGGCGACTTCATCGCCGGGCGGACGTGGCAAACGCTTCCAACCGAAATTGAACGCACCCATTTGAAATTGCAGGTAACTACTAAGGCAGGCCTGCCGAGCCAACGTTCAAGACAGCGTTCGTCAGTTTTGCAGCCTTGGCCGCTGGACCTGGCCCCCACCCCGGCCCTCCCCCGCCAGTCGCTTCGCTCCTTTGCAGGGGAGGGAGCCGCTGGTTTGCAAAGTTTTTTGCAAACGGAGAGGTCTTCCCTCCCCGCTTGCGGGGGGAGCGAGGGGGGGCCTGCCGTAGCAGAAGCCAAGCCACCGAAAACAGACAGACTACCTTAGCAGTTACAATTGCAGTTACTTACGCTTGACGCTTGTAACCGCTAGCTGGTTCTCTTCCTTCACTCAAACCTGACAGGTTCTCGTAGCCTTGACGGCTGGATGTGCGATTTTCAGCCAGCAACGAAGCGTGCAAGGCTCTGAATCGTTGCCAAAGGAACCTGTCAGGTTAATTCAAGCGAAAACGACCGCAGCAGTTACTTACGTTTGACGTTTGACGCGGCAGCCAAAAGGCTTCGATGCGGAAAAATCAAGGCGTCCGGATTCCGCGGCGGAACGCCAGATACGATCTTACAGCACGTCGTCCAGATCGTCGCCTTCAAGGCCCATGCCGCCAGCTTCGCCCAGGAGCTCGTCTAGATCGGCCCCCATGGCGTCAACGCCCATGGGCAGGCCCAGCTCGTCCAGCTCGGCCATGCTCTCGGCGCTCAACTCATCGCCGATGATGGCGTCCAGGGCCTCGACCTCTTCCTGAACCTCGCGCTCGGCCTCCGCTTCCAGGGCTTTGCGCCGGGCCGCGGCCGCCATGCGGGCCTTGAAGCCGGTGCCCACAGGAATGAGCTTGCCGATGATGACGTTCTCCTTGAGACCGCGCAGATGATCCACCGCGCCGCGCACCGCGGCGTCGGTCAGCACCCGGGTGGTCTCCTGGAAGGAGGCCGCGGCCAGGAAGCTCTCGGTGTTCAACGATGCCTTGGTCACGCCCATGAGCGTGTATTCGAAGGCCGCGGGCTGACCGCCCCGCGCCACGATCTCATCGTTGATCTTGCGCAAAGTGAAGTGATCCACCACCTCGCCAGGCAGGAACTCGCTATCGCCCGCGTCCTTGATGATCACCCGGCGCAGCATCTGGCGCAGGACGATCTCGATGTATTTGTCGTGGATGCCCACGCCCTGAGAGCGGTACACCTTCTGAACTTCGTTCAGGATGTACATGGCCGTAGCCTCGCGCCCCTGGATGCGCAGCACTTCTTTGGGATTCTTGGCGCCTTCGGTCAACTGCTGACCGGCGTGGACGTGCTGGCCCTTCTCCACCCGCAAACGCGCGGTGGGAGAAATAGGCTGGGTCCAGACTTCGGTGTCTTCGCGGCGGATGTACAGAACGCCATCCTCGAAGTAAACCTCGCCCTCCTCGCCAGCGAGCAGCTCCTCGCCCTCGGCGTTGCGGGCCACCACCGTATCGGCCTGAACCCGGTCGCCGTCCGAAACCAGCAGCTCGTAGCCTTCGGGAACCTCGACCACGTGACGGATGAGCTGGGTGGAGGTGACGGAGACGTAGCGCTGCTCCTCATCCCAATAGACGTCGAAGACGCCGTCGATCTCGGAGATGACCGCCTCGCCCCGGGGATTGCGGGCCTCGAACAGCTCCTCGACGCGGGGCAGACCCTGGGTGATGTCGCCGCCTGCAGCCACGCCGCCGGTGTGGAAGGTGCGCAGGGTGAGCTGGGTGCCCGGCTCGCCGATGGATTGGGCGGAAATGATGCCGACCGCCTCACCCAGTTCCACCAGGCCGCCGCGGGCCAGGTCTTCGCCGTAGCAGTGGCGGCAGATGCCGAATTCGGTCTCGCAGGTGAAGGGCGAACGCACGTAAATCTTGTCGATCTCGGAACTATCGATAGCCTGCGAGGCTTCCAGGTCGATGACCTCGCCCCTGGTGGCCAGCAGCGCGCCGGTTTCAGGATCATACACATCCTCCAGCAGGGCGCGGCCCTTGACGCGCTCGGCAAAGGGCACGCCAGCCTCGGCCGCATCGGCCCGGGTCAGCCAGATGCCATGATCCGTGCCGCAATCCTCTTCGGTGATGATCACGTCCTGGGCCACGTCCACCAGACGGCGGGTGAGATAACCCGCGTCCGCGGTGCGCAGCGCGGTGTCGGCCAAACCCTTGCGAGAACCGTGCGTGGAGAGGAAGTATTCCAGAGCGGTCAGGCCCTCGCGGAAGTTGGAGCGAATGGGCAGAGGGATGATCCGGCCCGAGGGATCGGCCATGAGGCCGCGCATCCCGGCGAGCTGACGGATAGGCTGCACGCCGCCCTTGGTGGCGCCGGAATGGGACATCGCACCCAATCCCTCCCGGGGGTCCAGCAAGCGCTGCACCTCCTTGGTCAGCTCATCGGTGGCGTGGGTCCACAGCTCCACCACCTTGTTGTATTTCTCGTCCTCGGTGATGAGGCCGCGGCGGTACTGGCGCTCCACCTTGTCGGCCTCCTCAGCCGTGCGCTGCACGATCTCCTGCTTGTTGGGCGGCACATGGATGTCGGAAACCGCGATGGTCATGCCCGACCGGGTGGCGAAGTGGAAGCCGATGTTCTTGATGGTGTCGGCCACATCGGGCGTGCCCTCGGGGCCCAGGCGCTGATAAACAGTGCCGATGAAATCATTGAGAATCTTCTTATCCAGCAGCTTGTTGATGAAACGCACCTTGGGAGGCAGGTAATAGTTGAAGATCACCCGGCCCACAGTGGTGTCGATCATGCCGGTGGGGGTCTCTTCCTCGGGCATGATGGCCTCGGCCTTGAACGCTTCCATGATGTCGCGCAGGGCCGCGGGCCCGATGCCGGGCAGGTCGATAATGCCCTTGCGCCCCCTGGCCTGATAAAGGCTGACGATTTGCCCGGCATTCTCGATGCCCGCACTCGTCAGAGCATCGATGACGCGCTCGGGCAGTTGCATCTCCGCGACCGGCAGATCATCCATCCAGCTCTTGTAGTAGAACTTGATGGGAGCGCGCAGGTCCACAACGCCCAGATCATAGGCCAACAGCACGTCTTCATAATCGCCGAAGACCTTGCCCTTGCCCTTCGCGTCCTCGTCCTCCACGGTCAGATAATAGCAGCCCATGACCATGTCTTTGGAAGGGCCGATGATGGGCTCGCCCGACGCGGGCTTGAGCAGGTTTTTGGTGGAGAGCATATACTTGCGCGCCTCCTCCACAGCCTGATCCGAAAGGGGCACGTGCACGGCCATCTGGTCGCCGTCGAAGTCCGCGTTGAACGCGGCGCAGGCCAGCGGGTGCAACTGAATGGCGTTATCCTCGATGAGGATGGGCTCGAAAGCCTGGATGGAGAGGCGGTGCAGGGTGGGCGCGCGGTTCAGCAGCACCGGGCGGGTGGTGATAACCTCTTCCAAAACGTCCCACACCGCGGGGTCCAGCCGATCCACCATGCGCTTGGCGCTCTTGATGTTGTGTGCGTATTTCTGATCCACCAGCTTCTGCATGACAAAGGGCTTGAACAGCTCCAAAGCCATCTTCTTGGGCAAACCGCACTGATGCAGCTTGAGGGTGGGGCCGACGACGATAACGGAGCGGCCCGAATAATCCACGCGCTTGCCCAGCAGGTTGCGGCGGAAACGCCCCTGCTTGCCCTTGAGCAGATCGCTGAGGGATTTGAGTTTGCGTTTGCCGCTGCGGCTGACCGCGTGGCCCCGGCGACCGTTGTCCACCAGGCTATCCACGGCCTCCTGCAACATGCGCTTTTCGTTGCGCACGATAACACTGGGAGCGCCCAGTTCCAGCAGGCGCTTGAGGCGGTTGTTGCGGTTGATGACGCGGCGGTAGAGATCGTTCAGATCGCTGGTGGCGAAACGCCCGCCATCCAACTGCACCATGGGCCGCAGGTCGGGCGGGATCACGGGCAGCACGGTGAGGATCATCCACTCGGGGCGGTTGCCGCTCTTGCGGAAGGCCTCGACCACGCGCAGGCGCTTGGCGGCCTTGCGCTGGCGCTGCTTGGAGCGGGTGGTGCGGATCTCGTTCCGCAGCTCCTCGGCCATCTTGTCCAGATCCAACTTCTTGACCAGCTCGTAAACGGCCTCGGCGCCCATGCCCGCGCGGAAGATGTTGCCCCAGCGCTCATCATAATCGCGATATTCCGTCTCGGTGAGCAGCTCGCCCTCACGCAGGCTCTTCAGCTCCTGCATCTGATCTTCCATGTGCTGGCGCACGGTCTCTTTGCGGGCGTCGATGTGCTCGTAGAAGCGGGAAAGCAGCTCTTCGGCCTCGCGGATGTGCTCTTCGCGTTTGGCGTTGGCCTCGCTGGCGGCGGCGGCCACGGCCCGGTCGCGCTCATCCTGCAGCACGCTCAGGCGTTCGGTGAGCGCCGCGTTCAGCACTTCCTGATGCCCCGAATCCAGGGTGACGCCTTTCTCGATCAGCGGCTCGTCGCTCCAGGGCAGCATGATGGGCTTGGACAGCTTTTTGCCGCGATTTTCCTGAATATAAGCCTGCAATTCGCGGCCAACCTGGCTCACCTCTGCGGCCCTGGTCTCCAGCTCCTCTTCGGCCCGGGCGATGGCCGCGGCCTCTTCCTCGGATACGGCGGCGATGGCCTCGTCCCGGGCGTTCTCCACCGCCTCGATCTGAGAGCTGGCTTCGGATTCGACCCGGGCGAAACGGGCCTGCATCTCCCGCTCCAGGCGCTGCAGGGTGCGGGTGCGGTGGTCTTCATCGACCTTGGTGATGATGTATTGCGCGAAGTAGAGCACCCGCTCCAGGTTACGGGGGGAGATATCCAGCAGCAGGCCCAGGCGGCTGGGCACGCCCTTGACATACCAGATATGGCTGACGGGCGTGGTCAACTGGATGTGGCCCATGCGCTCGCGGCGCACCCGGGCCGGCGCGACCTCCACGCCGCACTTCTCGCAAATGATGCCCTTGTGGCGAATGCGCTTGTATTTGCCGCAATAGCACTCGTAATCCTTGGTGGGCCCAAAGATGCGCTCGCAGAACAGGCCGTCCCGCTCGGGCCGCAAGGTGCGATAGTTGATGGTTTCGGGCTTCAGCACCTCGCCATAAGACCATTCCAGGATCTTTTCTGGCGAAGCCAGGCTGATGCGAATGGCGTCAAAGTTATTAACTTCCAAGATAAAACCTCCTTCGAATCGAGGCAGTTGATTGAATAAGCTGGTAGAGGAATAACCGGTGCGGTGTGATGGGCGGCGATTTCCAGACGCCAATCCCTAACCCGGAAAAGCTGATCTCACGCAAAGTCGCCAAGGCGCTAAGTTTTTCTTTGCCTCTTTTTCCCTTTGCGGCTCTGCGTCTTTGCGTGAGACATTTTCTTGCTCGGTGGGCCAGGATTCCATCGATAAGGAATACTTACCGCCGTCGGCCCGTCATCGAGCCGGGCAGCTTCAGGCTGAAGCCCAGGCTGGGCAGGTCTGCGCTATCTTCCTTCGAAAGCTGGATGCTCTCTTCGTTCTCATTGAAGACTTCCACATCCAGGGCCAGGGATTGCAGCTCCTTGACCAACACCTTGAAGGATTCAGGCACGCCGGGCGGCTGGATGGGCTCGCCCTTGACGATGGATTCGTAGGTCTTGACGCGACCCAACACATCGTCCGATTTGACGGTGAGCATCTCCTGCAGCATGTAGGCCACGCCGTAGGCTTCCAGGGCCCACACCTCCATCTCGCCGAAGCGCTGGCCGCCGAACTGGGCCTTGCCGCCCAGAGGCTGCTGGGTGACCAGGCTGTAGGGGCCGATGGAGCGGGCGTGCACCTTGTCCTCCACCAGGTGATGCAATTTGAGCATGTAGATGGCGCCCACAGTGACGAACTGCTCGAAAGGCTCGCCGGTGCGCCCATCGTAGACTTTCATCTTGCCGGTGATGGGCGTGGGCCAGCCGATCTTTTTGGAGAAGGCGTCTGCAGCCTCGCGCAGCGCCTGGCCCGCAGCCTCGGGCGCTTCGGCGCCATAGTGTTTCATCCATTCGATCAAGGCGACATCGATGACCGCGTCATCCGAGGCGTCTTTTTCATCCAGGCTGCGAGGATCCTCCTCGTAAACCATGAGGAAATCGGGATCATAGCCCCGCTCCAGCAGCCAGTGCCGCAGCACCATGCGACGGGCGTAGACTTCATCCATAAAAATACGCTCGAAATCCACATCATCTTCGGCAAGATAAACTTCTTCGATGTAAGCGAGGCGGATATCGTCGTCGTCTTCGAACTCGCCCGCGTCCTCGCCCAGCTCGGCCTGCCAGGCGAAGGCGGCCTCGGTCACATCGCGCCAGGCTTTGTCGATGAGCCAGGCCCGGGCCAATTCTGCTTCGATCTGCCATTCGGTGGCGCCATCGAAGACCGGAGTCATCACCTTGAAGCCGAGTTTATCCGCGGCCCAGCCCAGATGCGTTTCCAGCACCTGGCCGATGTTCATGCGGGCGGGCACGCCCAGAGGATTGAGGATGATGTCCACCGGCGTGCCATCGGGCAGGAAGGGCATGTCCGCGTCGGAAACGATGCGGGAGACCACGCCCTTGTTGCCATGGCGGCCCGCCATCTTATCGCCCACCGTCAGCTTGCGGCGCTGGGCGATGCTGACGCGCACCATGCTCTCGACGCCCGCAGGCAGATCGCGATTGTCGTCCCGGGTGAAGACCTTGATGTCCACCACCTTGCCGCGCTCGCCGTGGGGCAGACGCAGGGAGGAATCCTTGACCTCTCGGGCCTTCTCGCCGAAAATGGCTCGCAGCAGTTTCTCCTCGGGCGTGAGCTCGGTCTCGCCCTTGGGAGAGATCTTGCCCACCAGGATGTCGCCCGGTTTCACCTCGGCGCCGATGCGGATGATGCCGTGCTCATCCAGGTTCTTCAGCGCATCTTCGCCCACATTGGGGATGTCGCGGGTGATCTCTTCCGGACCCAGTTTGGTGTCCCGGGCCTCGGCTTCATATTTCTCAATGTGAATGGAGCTGTACGCGTCCTCGCGGATCAGGCGTTCGGAAATGAGGATGGCGTCCTCGTAGTTGCCGCCATCCCAGGCGATGAAGGCCACGGTCACATTCCGGCCCAGGGCCAGCTCGCCGGTGTCGGTGGATGTGGAATCGGCCAGCACCTGACCCGCCTTCACCTCATCCCCCTTGTAGACGACAGGGGTGTGATTGATGCAGGTGGATTGATTGGAGCGGGAGTATTTGCGCAGCTCATACTCGCGCCGCGTCCCGTCATCCTCCTGCACCACGATGCGCTCGGAGGTGACGCTGACGACCTTGCCGGGGGCCTGGGCCAGCAGCACATGGCCCGAATCCACCGCGGCGGGATACTCCATGCCCGTGCCCACCACCGGGGCCTGGGGCGCCATCAGCGGCACGGCCTGCCGCTGCATGTTAGAGCCCATCAACGCGCGGTTGGCGTCGTCGTGTTCCAGGAAGGGAATGAGCGCGGTGGAGACGGACACGATCTGATGTGAGGAGACGTCCATGTAATGCACATTGCGCGGGTCTTCCAGCATGAACTCCTGTTTGTGTCGCACCGAAACGCGCTTGCGCACAAAACGGCCATCCTCGGTCAGAGGCGTCGAGGCCTGAGCGATGGTGTAGGGCTCTTCCTCGTCCGCGCTCATATAGGTGATCTCGGTGGTGGCCACCGGTTGAATCAGCAGCCTGGGCATGATCTCGGCGAACCCGGCCAGCTTGATAGCCAGGTCTTCATCGATGCGCGTGCCCGCGGTGGCCAGCACTTCGCCGGTTTCTGGATGCTTCACATCCTTATCCAGCACATAGCCCACGCTCTTTTCGGGATCATTTTCAATATCGTGGATGACCTTGCGATAAGGCGTCTCGATGAAGCCGAACTCGTTGATGCGGGCGTAGGTGGCCAGCGAGCCGATGAGGCCGATATTCGGGCCTTCAGGGGTCTCGATGGGACAGATGCGGCCATAGTGGGAATGGTGAACGTCGCGCACCTCGAAGCCCGCGCGCTCGCGGCGCAGGCCGCCCGGGCCCAGCGCCGACAGACGACGCTTGTTGGTCAGCTCCGAAAGCGGGTTGGTTTGATCCATGAACTGGCTGAGCTGCGAGCCGCCGAAGAATTCGCGCACGGCCGCCACCACCGGACGAATGTTGATCAGCGACAGCGGGCTAACCTGATCAACATCGCGGATGCTCATGCGCTCGCGCACCGTGCGCTCCATGCGCAGCAGCCCCACGCGCAACTGATTTTGCAGCAACTCGCCCACAGTCTTGACGCGGCGATTGCCCAGATGATCGATGTCATCAGGGTCTTCCACGCCATTATTGATGCGGATGATGCGGCGGATGACCTGGATGATATCTTCCTTGGTCAGCAGCCGGTGCTCCAACGGCATATCCACCTTGAGGCGGCGATTCAGCTTATAGCGCCCCACCTTGCCCAGATCATAGCGGCGCGGATCGAAAAGCAGCCGCTCCAGATGATTGCGGGCATTCTCCAGAGTTGGGGGATCCACCGGGCGCAGGCGACGGTAGAAATCGATAACCGCCTCATCGGGCGTGCGCTTGTTGGGGTCCTCTTTCTCGATGGTGCTGAGGATGAAGGGATGCTCGGGATTGATGTCATCCTCGGCGAAGAGGGCCAGCAGCTCCTCATCCGTGCCATAACCCAGCGCCCGCAGCAAGATGGTGACGGGCAGCTTGCGCTTGCGATCCACCTTCACCGAGATCACATCGCGCTTGCTGGTCTCGAACTCCAGCCAGGCCCCGCGGTAAGGGATGATCTTGGCCGAGCACATGCGACGTCCGGTCTGGCGGTCTTCATCGGCCATGAAATAAGCGCCGGGCGAGCGAATGAGCTGGCTGACGATGACCCGCTCAGCGCCATTGTATATAAAGGTAGCGTTTTCGGTCATCTTGGGAAAATCCCCCATGAAGACCTCCTGCTCCTGGATCTCGCCCGTATCGCGATTCACCAGCTTCACCTGCACATACAGAGGCATGTTGTAGGTGGATTCCCGGTCGCGGCACTCCTTGACGGAAAAAGCGGGCTCACCGAACCGATAATCGCCAAAATGCAATTCCAGGTTTTTGTTATAGGAGACGATGGGCGTGATCTCCTGGAAGAGCTGCCTAAGCCCTTCTTCCTGGAACCACCGATACGAATTCAATTGGACGGAAATGAGTTGAGGAAGCGGCATCACCGGCTTCAGTCGCGCATACGACTTGCGGTGCACCATGATGTTCGGCATTCTGGTCGCGGGCATGTGCACTAAAACTCCTTGAAAATAGATCACTGCTAAGGTCATCAACAATGACCGTTGATTACGACAATTCAGCGCCCTGGCTGTCTGTAAACCAACGTCATCTCCCGAGGAAGAGACGCTTGACACAAAGCGCGACGAAGAAAGATCCCCACCACCTGATCAAAACCCCGCGCCACAACCTTTTCACGCGCAACGAGCCCACCGAACCTTGAGGTGGGCGTATAGATTCGGGACATCAGCCACTCGCGGATGACGTCTATCGAAAATGGAAAAGGTAATAATTTGTGAAGCGCCCGAGGCAGTAATAAGAGCAAGAGCGTTTTTGGGGTCAGGCAGAATGGGCTTTTTTTCTTTTTTTTCGACGCGAATATCAAGTTTAGCACATGCTTCTCTCCCTGTCAAGTCCAAAATCTCCAAAACTGCAAAACACCATACAAATCCCTTCCCGCCATCGAGACAATGAGGGATTCTCATCAAATTCTCATTTTCGACATACATCTGCCTGACTATGGCGATAATCATACACAAAATAAAGCGGATTGGCAAATCAGAAGCTGTTATGCACTTTGACCTCGTCAAAATGAGAATTCGCATCATCCGCCGCGGGCTTCGCCGCTGATGACGCGGATGCGACATTTACGCGGATTTTTCGGATTGAAAAAGGATTTTCTCTGTAATTGCTAACGCCCCCCTGTTTACTCAACACGGATAAGAGGAAACAGGGATAAGATCTTTTGGGTGCGTCCAATTTCGGCTGGAAGGCTGGGCGACGCAGGTCGCCCTTCAGCCCGCAGAGCTCAATAGCACGACTTCAGCCGACGCTTTGGGCTGACGGCGGGCGCTGGCCGAATGATGAACATCGACCAAATAAACCGGCCGTAGGCCCGGGGCGCTTCGCGCCCGCCGCCAACGCCGGGGGATGAAGTCCCCCGGCTAGAAACAGCGCCCCTGCAGGGCTATTACAAGGAGGCGTAAGTCGTTGTATAGTTGGCTGCTTGCGCTTGCGCCCAGCCGGATTCGCAATCCGGCGGGTCGAGCGGGAAAAGTGCGCCGGATCGCACATCCGGCGCGGCGCATTATCATAGCAAACCATACAATCATTTCGGCCTTCGTGTACTAGCCGGATTTATCCGGCGCTGTTTTGTAGCCCGGCGACTTCATCGCCGGGCGGACCATTTTCTCCGCGTCCTCCGTGTCTCCGTGGTGAAATGACCTTTTTGCAGTGGAGTCAAAATTTAATGCAAAATTCGCAAATCCACAACATCTCAACCTCATTTTATGAAAATAGTCTTGCACAATTGTCAAGTATAGGGTATAATTGTGTCAATTAGTGTCAGTTTGTGGCAGTCAGTGGCAGCATTCAGCCAATAATCTCATGGAATCCCCCAATTTTTCCGACCAGGCATCATTCGACCGCGTCTTCTTCGGCGAATTTGAACGCGGGCTCGATAAAAAGGGCCGCATGACTCTGCCCGCCTCTTTTCGGGAGATGCTCGGTGATGAACCGGCCTTTATCACCATGGGGCTGGATGGCTGTTTGTCTCTTTATCCCAAAACTCGATTCGACGAAATGCGTCAGAAGGCGCAGCAAAAAGAGCTGACCTCCTCTCAGGCGCGGGAATTCAATCGTTTCTTCTTCGGTCGAGCTGCATTGGCGAAGCCGGATAGCATGGGGCGTATCAACATTCCTTCCGCCCTGCGCAAATACGCCAAACTGGAGAAGGATGCCGTGGTCGTCGGCGTCAACACCCATGTCGAAATTTGGAACCCAGAAAGCTGGCAAGAGCAGCAACAAAAGATATTGAGCAAAGCCATCAACGAAGGCTGGGAAAACTTAGGCATCTGAGCTCGGTCTAACGCAAAAGGCATGGTTCATTCTTTCATCTGTCAGAGACGATTCTGCATCAGAACGCATTTCGACGACGCCCGGACATCCTCAAACCTCACCCCGTCACGCCCACGCCATTATCCATGTGACCCAGTCGAAACATATCCCGGTGCTGCTGGATGAAGCGCTGCAACTTCTGGCTCCGCACAGCGGCGGACGCTACATAGACGCCACCCTGGGCGGAGGCGGCCACGCCGAGGCGATCCTGGAAGCCTCAGCGCCCGAGGGCAGGCTGCTCGGGCTGGATGCAGACCCCAGGGCCATCGAGCGAGTGCAGCGACGCCTGGCCCGATTTGGCAGCCGCATCATCCTGGCCCGGGCCAACTTCCGGCGCATCGCCGCCGTCGCCCGAGCACGCGGCTTCGCCCAGGCCGATGGCGTCCTGTTCGACCTGGGAGTCTCCTCCTATCACCTGGACGAGGCCGAACAGGGTTTCAGCTTCAGCAAAGAAGGCCCGCTGGACATGCGGCTGAACCCGGACGCCGGGCCCAGCGCCGCCGACATCGTCAACACGCTGGACGCTGATGACCTGGCCGACATTCTCTACCGCTACGGCGAAGAGCGGCGCTCCCGCCGCATCGCCCGGGCCATCGTCAGCAACCGCCCCATTCACACCACCACCCAACTGGCCGAGACGGTCGTCAAAGCCGTGGGACGCAAGCCGGGCGCCCGGCTGCATCCCGCCACCCGCACCTTCCAGGCGCTGCGCATCTATGTGAACGACGAACTGGGCGCGCTGGAAGCCGCGCTGCCCCAGGCCCTGAGCCTGCTGAAGCCGGGCGGCGTTCTGGCCGTCATCACCTTTCACAGTCTGGAAGATCGCATCGTCAAACATTACTTCCGGCAAGAAAGCCGCGACTGCATCTGTCCCCCCCACGCCCCCATTTGCACTTGCGGCCACAAAGCGCAAATCGATATCCTCCACCGCAAAGGCCTCACCCCTTCCCCCGACGAGATCGCCCGCAATCCCCGCAGCCGCAGCGCCCGTTTGCGGGCAGTGCGAAAACTGTAATTGCATTCATGCGACGTTGCATGTTTTGCCGCGATTATTCGGGAAATAGACATTGTTGGTAACTACTAAGGTAGTTGGCCCCAATCGTCCTCTTTTGCAGCGAAGGGAAAAATTAAAGGAAAACACTTCGCACCTTCATCTTCCTCGTCTTCATGGCAAAAAGGGATGGCGAGACCTTACACATCAAATTGCAGGCTAACTCTCCCATGATTTCCGCCTGGCCCCCAAGAGAGGAGCAATGATGATCCAGCAAAATGTCATCACATCCAGCGCCCAAGCTATCGAAGCCCGCAAAACGAAATCCCGCAACAACAGCGTCATCCTCGCCCTGTTGCTGATTTTGGGCATCACGCTGCTGCTCAGCCTTTATGTGTACCAGGCCTCGGTGCTTTACACCACCCAGCTCGCCATTCAGGCCAAAGGGCAGGAATACGCGCGACACGAACGGCTCAACGCCGAAGCCCTCACCATGCTCGCGCGCACTCAAAGCATGGATGAGATGGTGCGCCGCGCCCGGGCCTCGGGATATGGGCCGCCCAAACCCAGCCAGATCAAATACGTTTACATCCACGATGGCGCACTGAGCACAGCGCCCGCCAACCAGGTCGCCGCGCGGCGGTAGCGCACCGAACCCGCTGAATTGCGAATCCGGCTGGAGGCAAAGAGCGCTCAGGACGGATTCGCAATCCGTCCGGCATCTCACCCCCTGAAATCCAAAAGAACCTGCAACCACAGCGATGATTCGCAAGAGATGATAGACGATGGCCGGATTCATGAATGTTCACAAATTAAATCGGTCATCGTGGCGTTTGGTGCGTCCGCCCGGCAATGAAGTCGCCGGGCTACAAAACAGCGCCGGATAAATCCGGCTAGCCCCGAAGGGACGCTGTTTCTAGCCGGGGGAATTCATCCCCCGGCGCTGGCGGCGGGCGCGAAGCGCCCCGGCCTATGATTGGATTATTTTAACAATGTTGGCTCCACTGCAAAAAGGTCATTTCACCACGGAGACACGGAGGACACGGAGAAAATAGTGGTAGTTCACAGAGAAATTTCTCTCCAAATCTCACCTTTTTCTTCCTCCGTGCGCTCTGTGCCTCCGTGTTGAAGGTTTTTTCAGTACAGCCAATGTTCATAAATCCGATTCCCCCCTCCATCATCCAACCTTCCCATCACACAAACAGCCTCCGTCCCCCACCGCCATGAGCATCCGCCAAATCTACCAGCCAGCGCCCGAAAACTGGTCGCCGGAGCAGGACGCCGTACACAAGAAGAAAAGCGTCACGCCAGCGAAACGCATCAACATGCTGCTGTTTCTGATGAGTTTGGCGGCTGCTCTCCTGGGCATGCAACTGGTGCGGCATCAGCTATTCGGGATCACGCCCGAACAGAAAGTCGTCGATGATCCCGTCAAACTGCGCCCACGCGGCGCGATCGTGGACGTAAACGGCCACCCCCTGGCCATCCAGCGCTTTCGGTACGAGATCGTGGCGTCACCCTACATCATGGGCGTGAAAACCAGGAAGCTCGCAGCCGAAAAAGTGGCCCCCCTGCTGGGCATGTCGGGCGAAGAAATGCTGGCGTTGTTCGAAGCAAACGATGACGAAAACGTCACCATCCCCCTGGCCAGCGACGTCGCGCCCGAAATCGGTGAAGCCATCCAGGCTCTTGACGTCACAGGCATCGGGGTTTATATCTACCCCATTCGCTTCCACCCCGAAGGCAACATGGCGTCCCATGTGCTGGGATTCGTCTCGGTGGATAACGAAGGGAGGTATGGCCTGGAAGGCTACTTCGACAGCGTTCTGGTAGCCCCCACCGCGAAAATCCAGCCCAGGCCCACGCCCCATCTCGAAAAAGACATGGGGGGGCTCAGCACCGATGACGTGCTGCCAAAGAGCCCCTTCATCCCCTCTCTGGCCCGGCGCGATCTCATCCTCACCCTGGATCGCTCGCTGCAATATGTAGCCGAAACCGAGCTCGAAAAAGGCGTCGAAAAATATGAAGCCGACAGCGGCGTCGTCATCATCATGGATCCGAAAACCAGCGCCATATTGGCCATGGCCGGCTATCCAGACTATAATCCCGACGATTACGCCAACGTGCCCTCGGAAGACGTCTACGTCAACCCCGCCATCAGCAAAATCTATGAACCAGGCTCGGTCTTCAAG
Source organism: Anaerolineae bacterium (assembly GCA_027036755.1). GTDB lineage: Bacteria > Chloroflexota > Anaerolineae > J102 > J102 > M2005. The sequence goes on along the minus strand of JALWDV010000840.1, from coordinate 5,366 downwards.
CTCATCACCTTCGCCGCTGCGCTGGATAAAGGCGTCATCACGCCCGAAACCCAATACAAAGACACCGACAAATTCGTCTACTATCAGCAGACCGTCCAGAACTGGGATCGCAAAGGCCGGGGCGTCGTCAGCGCCCAACAGGCCCTGGCCCAATCCCTCAACGTCACCACAGCCAAGATCGCTGTGGACGTGGGCGCGGAAGACTTTTATCGCACCGTCACCAGCTTCCGCTTTGGCAGCATCACCGGCGTCGAGCTTGCTTACGAGGCGGGCGGCATCGTGCACAAGCCCAACTCCATCTCCTGGACGCCCGGATATCTGGCCACGAACTCCTTCGGCCAGGCCATCAGCGTCACCCCATTGCAGATGGCCAACGCTGTAGCCGCCATCGCCGCGGGCGGCGTCGTGCACCGCCCCCACATCGTCAATATGACCATCAGGGACGACACCGTGCGGGTCAAAGAGCCGGAGCCCGTCAGCCGGGCCATCTCGACTGAAGCCGCCCGCACCCTCACGCAGATGATGATCGCCGCGGCCAACCACACCAAAGCAGCCACCATTCCCGGCTACGCCATCGCCGGCAAAACCGGCACCGCAGAGATTCCCGGCCTGGGCGGCTACAAAGAAAAACGCACCATCACCACCTTTGTCGGATTCTTCCCCCCGGATGATCCCCAATACCTCATCCTGGTGAAGCTGGATCGTCCCAACGCATCGGCCTGGGCCGGAAAAACCGCAGCGCCGGTCTTCCGTCAAATCGCCCAGACCATCATCAACATGCGCAACATCCCGCCCGATGACATTCGGTTGAACGCGCCCCAATGAGCCTCACCCTCACCGACATCTATCTGGGACTAGGCGGCCAGCACATTCACCCGGCGCTGGCCGCATTTCCCATTTCAGAATTCGTCATCGATTCGCGGCGGGCCACGCCCGGAAGCTGCTTCATCGCCCTGCCTGGCCAACGCGCAGACGGCCATGACTTCATCGCCGACGCCATCGCCCGCGGCGCCATCGCCATCATCGCCCAGCGCGTTCCCGGGGATGTGAAGGGACAGGTGATCCGCCCGGATTCAGACCCCGCGCCCGGGAGAATCACCCCGCCCGTCCTCTTTCTCACCCAAAACAGCCTCGCTGCCCTGCAAAACCTGGCCGCCTACTGGCGAGGACGCCACACCCCCACCGTCGTCGGCATTACTGGCAGCGTGGGCAAAACCTCCACCAAAGAGCTCACAGCCGCAGTTCTTCGGCAGCGCTTCCCCACCCTGTGGACGCCCGGCAACTACAACAACGAGATCGGCCTGCCCCTCTCGCTGTTGCGTCTGGGCCCCGAACACCGCTTCGCGGTGCTAGAGATGGGTTTTTATGTCGAGGGCGAAATCGCCCGACTCTGCGAGATCGCCCACCCCCACATCGGCGTCATCACCAACATCGGCCCCATCCACCTGGAGCGGGCCGGTAGCATGGAGGCCATCTTCCGCGGCAAAGCGGAACTCGTCCAGGCCCTGCCGCCCGAAGGCCGCGCCATCCTCAACTGGGATGACCCCTGGGTGCGAAAAATGGCTGAGCTAAGCCCCGCGCCCGTCTTCAAATATGGCCTCAGCCCCGAAGCCGACCTCTGGGCCGACGAGATCGAAAGCTACGGCCTGGCCGGCATCCGCTTCCGCTTTCATCATCGCCGCGCCTCCGGCGACATCGAAACCCTCCACGTCAATCTGCCGCTGCTGGGCCGCCACAGCGTGCACACTGCACTGAGAGCCGCGGCCGCGGGCCTGATGGCCGATATGCAATGGGCCGACATCATCCGCGGCCTCCGAGACGTAGACGCCCGGCTGCGCATCGACATCGCGCCCGGCCATAACAAAAGCACCCTCATCGACGACACCTACAACGCAAGCCCGCCCTCCACCATCGCCGCGCTCAACCTGCTGCAAGAGATGGATGGCCGCCGCATCGCCATCCTGGGCGACATGCTGGAGCTGGGCAGCGAAGAAGAAAAAGGACATCGCCTGGTCGGCGCCCGAGCCGCCGAGACCAGCGACATCCTCATCACCGTGGGCTCCCGGGCGCGTTGGATCGCTGACGAAGCCCGGGCGCTGGGCATGGCCGCAGACCGCATCCACCCGGTGGATTCCGCAGAAGAAGCCATCGCCATCGCCCAAGACCTGATTCGCCCCGGTGACTTCATCCTCATCAAGGGTTCACGCGCCATGCGCATGGACGAGATCGTCTCCCGTCTGACAGCGCCGGTCGATGATTGACTGACGCCGTCCCACAAAGCAGGTGCGGCGCATCCCCTCCAGCCAGGCCGACAACAGCGCCTAAGCCAGAGCAAAGCAGACGCGATGGCGCGCTGCGCTCCCCGGATGCGTCGCACCTCCCCCCTGTCAATGTCCTATCCACTAACCTTGGCCGCCCTGGCCTTCTTCCTGGCCGTCATCTGGGGTCAACCCCTCATCCGCCTGCTCCAACGCCGCCAACTGGGCCAACGCATCCGCATGGAAGGCCCCCGGTCGCATCAAGTCAAAGCGGGAACGCCCACCATGGGCGGCATCCTCTTCATCGCCCCGGTGGTAATCATCAACCTGGGCCTGAACCTGGCCAACCTGCTGGGATTCACCCTCATCGGCGCATCGGTGCTGGTTCCCGTTTTCACCATGCTCTTCTTCGGCGCGCTGGGCTTCCTGGATGATCTGGCCGGAATCCGCAAAAAGCGAGGCGACGCCCAGGGCCTGCTGGCCCGATCCAAATTCCCCATCCAGCTCCTCATGGCCGTCATCCTGGTGGCGGTGATGTTCTGGCGGCTGGACATCCACAGCATCGCCATCCCCACCGTCCCCCAACGCATCGACATCGGCTGGTGGTGGATTCCCATCGCCCTGTTCATCATCGTGGGCTCGGCCAATGCGGTCAACCTCACCGATGGCCTGGACGGACTGGCGGGCTCCATCGCCGCGGTCAGCTTCGCCTCCTATGCGCTCATCGCCTACCTGCAGGGCCAGGTGTGGCTGGCCGCCTTCACCATGACCATCGTGGGCGCGCTGTTCGCCTTCCTCTGGTTCAACGCCTTTCCCGCCCAGCTCTTCATGGGCGACACCGGCTCCATGGCCCTGGGCGCGACCCTGGGCGTCGTCTCGTTGATGACAGGCCAATGGCTGCTGCTGGCCGTCATCGGCTTCCCCTTCGTCATCGAGGCCCTGTCCGTCATCATCCAGGTGAGCGTAGCCAAACTCAGCCGGCGCTTTTTGCACCGCGACATCCGCGTCTTCAAGATGGCCCCCCTGCACCACCATTTCGAGCTCAAAGGCTGGGCCGAAAACCACGTCACCCAGCGCTTCTTCATCGTCGGCATCCTCTCGGGCATGATCGGCATCGCCCTGGCCCTGGCCTGAGATTCATCCCCCACCGCTCTCATGTCCCCCACATTTTCCACCACCATCCTCATCGTCGGCCTGGCCCGAGAAGGCATGGCCGCGGCCCGCTGGCTGGCCCAGCATGACGCCCGAGTCATCGCCAGCGATCTGCGCCCGCCCGCCGACGACGCGCGGGCCGAGCTGGAAAATCTGGGCGTCACCCTGGCCATCGGCCCGCAAACGCCCGCGCTGCTCACAGGCGTCGACGCCATCGTCGTCAGCCCCGGCGTTCCCCAGGATATCCCCCTGCTGCAACAGGCCCGGGCCGCCAACATCCCCATCACGGCCGAGCCCCGGCTCTTCGCCCAGGGCTGCCCTGCGCCCCTGACGGGGATCACCGGCTCCAGCGGCAAAACCACCACCACCACCCTCACAGCCCGCATGTTGGAAGCCTCCGGCTTTCGCACCTGGCTGGGGGGCAACATCGGCGCGCCGCTGCTCGAACAACTGACGCGCATCCAGCCCGCCAACCGGGTGGTGATGGAGCTTTCCAGCTTTCAGCTCCTTTATTGGGATGAAATCGCGCCCTGGCCCGCCGCGCCGCCCCCCTGGAACCGCACCGACGCCATCAGCCCCAACATCGCCGCCATCCTCAACATCACCCCCAACCACCTGGATCGTCACCCCTCCATGCAGCACTACGCCGCGGCCAAAGCCAACATCCTGGCCGCGCAAAAGGAAGACGACATCGCCATCCTCAACCGGGAGGACGCGGTCACCGGCTCGTGGGCAGCAGCCCGCCGGGTGGAAATCCCCGCAGGCCCGGGCCAGCCCGCTCGCGCCTTCCCCATCCGCGGACGGCTGCTCACCTTTGGCTTCGCCAAACCGGCCCGGGGCGAAGGCGTCTGGCTGGAAGATGGTCGCATTCATCTGCGCCGCGCGGGCCGCACCGAGGTCATCCTCTCCACCGACGACATTCGTCTGCGCGGCCGCCACAACCTGGCCAACACGCTGGCCGCGGTGACCATCGCCGCGGCCGCGGGGGCAACCCCCGACGCCATGCGCGAGGCGGTGCGGGCGTTTCGCGGCGTCCCCCACCGCCTGGAAGAAGTCGCCCGCATCGACGGCGCGATCTGGATCAACGACAGCATCGCCACCGCGCCCGAGCGGGCCCTGGCCGCGCTGCGCAGCTTCGATGAGCCCATCATCCTGCTGGCGGGCGGCCGCGACAAACATCTGCCCTGGGATGAATGGGCGGAAGAAGTCCGGCGTCGGGCCAGAGCCGTCATCGCCTTTGGCGAGGCCACGCCCATCATCCTCGACGCACTGCGCGAAAAAAACACCGGCGGCCGCCTGGAAACCGTCATCACCGCGCCCGATTTGCCCGCGGCCGTGCAAGCGGCCAGCCAAATCGCTCGCCCGGGCGATGTGGCGTTGCTCTCGCCCGGCGGAACCAGCTACGACGCATACACCGATTTCGCGGCCCGCGGCCGACATTTTCGAGAACTCGTCGGCCAACTGGAACGACGATAGACATGGCTCTGGCCTTTTTCGGTCAAGACGCCCAACTCCCGCTTGTGTCATTCCGAGGGAGCGTAGCGACCGAAGAATCTCCTCCTTTAGTGCACGTCCAGAAATTAGTTCCCTGTCTCGACAGGATTTCAGGGGGCTCTTGGCTTTACAAGACCCGCCGGATTGCGAATCCGGCTGGATGCAGAGAGCTCCCAGGGCGGATTCGATGAACATTGACAAAATAATCCGGTTATAGGCACGGGGCGCTTCGCTCCCGCCGCCAACGCCGGGGGATAAAGTCCCCCGGCTAGAAACAACGCCCCTGCGGGGCTTAGCCGGATTTATCCGGCGCTGTTTTGTAGCCCGGCGACTTCATCGCCGGGCGGACGTGGCGAACGCCACGATAACCGATTTAATTTATGAACATTCATGCAATCCGCCCGGCATCTCAGCCCCAGAAATCCAAAAGAACCAGTTCCCTTTCCCATCCAGGCCGCAGAG
>JALWDV010000839.1 GCA_027036755.1 Anaerolineae bacterium | reverse complement strand
TCCGCCCGGCGATGAAGTCGCCGGGCTACAAAACAGCGCCGGATAAATCCGGCTAGCCCCGCAGGGGCGCTGTTTCTAGCCGGGGGACTTTATCCCCCGGCGTTGGCGGCGGGCGCGAAGCGCCCCGTTAATGAATGGATTATTTTAACTTTCCGACTCATTTGGGACGCGCCCATTTGAATTTGCTCCCCCATTTGCTCGCCAGCTTGACGAATCTTCGGTAATATCTTATGATTGCTCTCTGTTGTATTGTGAATTCTTTTTTCTACATCACCGTCTCCATCGTTTTCTTCTGTCGAGGTTAGTGTTCCATGTCCAATCAGCTCAAGCTGGATAAGATGGATTTTTGGATTCTTGATATCCTGCAAAAAGAAGGGCGCATCAGTAATGCTGAACTCGCCCGGCGCATCTCGTTATCCCAACCAGCCACCCACGCCCGTCTCAAACGTCTGGAAAGCAGCGGTTTGATCCGCTCTTACATGGCCTTGCTGGATAGGGAGATGCTGGGGTTCGAGATGTTGTGTTTTGTTCATGTCACCCTTGAGAAGCATCAGCCTGATCAAGTGAAGAATTTCCACATGCGGGTGGAAAATATGCCCGAAGTGGTCGAGTGCTATCATGTCACCGGGGATTACGATTATCTGCTCAAGGTGGTCATGCGCCATCGTCGGGATCTTGAGGACTTTCTGGTGGACAAGCTGTCCCGCATCCCGGGCGTTGGCCGGGTGCACACCAGCGTGGTGTTGCGAGAGGTCAAGGAAACCTACGCCTTGCCCATCCTGCCAGAGGCGGAATCGAAGGCGGGCGGCTCATAATCGCCCCACAAAAAGGTGCGTCGCATGTAACGAACGCGACGCACCTTTGCTGAAACCGGCGTGTTGGGAGGGCGGCTGGTCGCTTACGCCCCGAATTTCTTCAATCGGCCCGCGTAGCCCAGGGCCCAGGGGATGATCTCGGTGGCGTGGAAGATGCTCATGGCTCCCCCTTCGCTGGCGCGTTCACCGAAGGTGGCGACGCCATCCTGCATCACGTCGGGCCCCCAGAACAGCGTGGGGACGGGATGATGGGAGTGGCTGCGCATCTTGGCGGGCGTGCTATGATCACCCGTGACGATGAGCACGCTGGGGTTCAGGGCCAGGATGTCGGGGATGACCGCGTCCACAGCCTCGATTTCGTGCACCTTGGCCTCGAAATTGCCATCTTCGCCGTAGCTGTCGGTCTTTTTGATGTGCACGAAGAAGAAATCGTAGTCATCCCACACCTCTTTCAGGGCTGCGATCTCGTGGTGGGGCCGGTCGCCTTCGAACTGGATGACCTCCATGCCCACCAGCCGGGCGACGCCCTTGTACATGGGGTACACCGCGATGGCGGCTGAACGCAGGCGGTAGGTCTCGGGGAACTGGGGCAGGCCCGGGTCTTTGGCGATGCCGCGCAGATTCAGGCTGTTGGCCCGGGGCTCGTCCGCCAGAACCTTGCGGGCTTGCGCCACCCATTTGTTGATGAGCCGGGCCGTGCGCTGGCCCTCGGGCGTGCCGCTCAGGTCTTCCACCGGCAGCGGCGGCTTGCCCGTCACCAGGGGGTCCGTCTCGGTGAGCTCGCCGCCCAAGCCCTCGCCGCGAAAGACCACCACAAATCGATGCTCTTTCACCGGCTTGACGATGACTTCCACGCCATCCTCGGCCAGACTGGTGTTGGCCTGGAGCTTGGCGGTGAGTCGAACGCATTCTGCGGTGGAAATGCGCCCGGCCCGACGGTCGGTGATCAGGCCATTCTCATCTGCTGTGGCGAAATTGCCGCGGGCGGCCATGTCGTTGGGGCCCAGCTCGAAGCCGATGCCCAGGGCCTCCAGCACGCCGCGACCGATCTCGTAGCGCACCGGATCGTAGCTGAACAGACTCAGGTGCGCGGGGCCCGAGCCCGGCGTGACGCCCGGGCGCACCGGAATGGAGCGGCCGCTGCTGCCTTCCCGGGCCAGCCTGTCCAGATTGGGTGTGTACGCGGTCTCCAGTTCGGTGAGACCGTTGGGTTTCAGGGGCAAACCACCCAGACCATCCATCACCAGCAGCACGATTTTATTGTCATTGCTGCTGATGAGTTCTTCGTAAACTTTATGGTCGGTAATAACCATTTTTCACCTCATAGAAAAGGGGATGGACGATGAACGCCCATCCCCAAAAATGTTGTTGTAGCGCGAACGTTAAATGTAAGCGACTTCGGTGGTGGGATCGAACAGGTGCATGTTCTGCATGTTGACCACCAGGTCGATGGGCTGGCCGGGAACGGCCCTGGTGCGAGGATCGACCCGGGCGATGAACTGCTTGCCGCCGGTGAGCGCATACACAAAAATTTCGTTGCCCATCAACTCAGAGAAATCGACCTGGGCCTGCAGCGGCGCGGCCATGATGTCGGGGGGCACGAATTCGGCCGAGTGGATATCTTCGGGGCGAATGCCGAAAATCACCTGCTGCCCCTTATACTTGCGAAGCTGATCCGCCAGGTCTGCGGGGAGCTCCAATCGGAAGGAGCCGCCATCGATGAACAGCTTCTTGGTGTCGGCTTCTTCCACCAGCGTGGCGTCGAAGAAATTCATGCTGGGGCTGCCGATGAACCCGGCTACGAAGACGTTGGCGGGATGGTTGTAAAGCACCTGGGGCGCATCCACCTGCTGCAAAATGCCGTCCCGCAGCACCGCGATGCGATCCGCCATGGTCATCGCCTCCACCTGATCGTGGGTGACGTAAATGAAGGTGGCTCCCAGCCGTTTGTGCAGTCGGGTCAGATTGGCGCGGGTTTCCACGCGCAGCTTGGCGTCCAGATTGGAGAGAGGCTCATCCAGCAGGAAGACTTTGGGGTTGCGGACGATGGCGCGGCCCAGGGCGACGCGCTGTCGCTGACCGCCAGAGAGCGCCTTGGGCTTGCGATCCAGCAAGTTGCTGATGCCCAGAATATCGGCGGCCTCCTTCACCTTCTGCTCGATCTCCTTCTTGGGCACCTTGCGCAGCTTCAGTCCGAACGCCATGTTGTCATACACCGTCATGTGCGGATACAACGCGTAGGACTGGAACACCATAGCGATGTCGCGATCTTTGGGAGGCACGTCATTGACGATTTTGTCCCCGATCTTGATCACGCCCTCGGTGATCTCCTCCAACCCAGCCAACAAACGCAACGAGGTGGATTTGCCACAACCGGAAGGCCCGACGTACACCATGAATTCCTTGTCATTGATGTGCAGCGTGAGATCGTTGACGGCGGTCACATCGCCCCAACGCTTCGTTACGTGTTCATAATCGACACTGGCCATGAAAAAATCTCCTTTGTTCGAGATGGAAGACGTCATCCAACAGCAGAACTGTTCGGTCGTCAGGTCGGGGCCGGATGCCAGGGGACGGGGTTGCTCGCCCCGGCTCCTCTGTGGCCTTTGCATCCTTGGCTAATCCGCCTGCGGGCATTACCGCCAACACCGTCTGTCAGATGCGCCCGAAAGTCGTGTTTTTGTGATAAAGAATCGAAAGTTTCTCAATCGGTTTTTCTGCGATAATCACCTCCTTGTTTCTGAGCGAAAAAGGCGTTGATAAAGAATTAGCGACATTATAGCGAAGCGCCTGGGGTTCGTCAAATCGCTCCTTGCCCCCCTCTTCTCTTTGTGCTAAACTATGGGCGTAGCTCCCTTTCATATACGTGATGCCCGAGGAACGTTTTGAGCCAACACCAGACCCAGGGGAGCCGGGTCATGCTCTGGCTGACGTGATAGCCCCTGATTGGCAAGACCGAAGCCAGGCGTAGGCTCCCACCTGTTTCATACAGGTTCAAAAGCACCTGGGCACACGGTATGGAGGGGGGCCAAAGGTCTCAGTTGCGTTATTTCATTCATCCTTGCGCCGCCGTCATTATCCTGAATGGCGGCGCATTGTTTTTTGGGGGGCGTCCTTCCTGCATCTTTACAATTTCATGCGGTCAACGCCTGGCAAAGCACGTCAAGCGTAAAGCGTCAAACGTCAAAGCGTGGCGAAGAAGGCTCTTTTTGACGTTTGACGTATGACGTTTGACGGAGAAATTGTAAAGATCGTTTGAATGAGAATGAACCATGCCTTTTTTCAAAATTCGGCAACAATTTGGGCGCGTCCTGTTTCGGTCGAAAGGCTGGGCGACGCAGGTCGCCCTTCAGCCCGCAAGGCTCAATAGAGCGACTTCAGTCGACGCTTGGGGCTGGCGGCGGGCGCTGGCCGAATGAATTCAGTTCTTCGTTCCCTTCGCGTCTTCGGCGGTTGCGAATCATGCTGCGTTTTTTCGCATCCGCTCCTTCCTCATCGCCCGAATTTCTTTTCGACGCCCATCGCGGGTAAAATAAGCCGTTCAACGGACGCCATCGGACGCATTTCGTCCGCGCGTATTTCCTCTCTCGCCCATGCCTTATTCCAAACGAATTTCCCCTCCCCTGTTGTTGCTGCTTTTCGGCATGATCCTGATTTTAGGTGGATGCGGCCGCTCGCACACATCGGGGGAGAAACCGGACGCGGCTCTAACGCCGACCGAGACGATAGCCAGGGCCTCTCAGACGCCCGCTTCCGTCAGTTCGCCCACCGCCACGCCCGCGCCCACCGTCACGCCCACCGCCACGCTTGCGCCGCAGACCCTGGCGATTTATTGTGCGCCCGAACTGCCCGACGCCTGGCGGCAGTCTCTGCAAGACGCCCTGCAAGGGCAGCGGGTGATGTGCGTGGACGATCCCGACGCCGCCCGCATCCGCTTCGCTCTGCAGCCCCTCTCACGCGCCCGGGGCGAGGCGCTGGCCCGCCGCTTTTATGCCGTGGTCGCGCCCTTCGCCACCGTGCGGGATGATGTGACGCTGGCCGGATTGCAGGCCCGCTGGCTGGGGGATGGCGGGCCGCTGCTGATTGCCGAGGAGGCGGCCCGGCCCTTGCAGGCCCTCTTTGGCCAACCGCCCGCCCGCACCGTTCCCGCCGCCGAGATGCGCGCGGCCCTGGCCGAAGAGGACGGAGCCCTGGGCATTCTGCCCTTCGACTTGCTGGACCCAAGCTACAAGGCGCTGACGGTGGATGGGAAGAATGTGCTGGATAAACGCCTGACACCCGAGGATTACCCCCTGGCCCTGGCGCTGACTCTCTCCGGGCCCGACGCCGCGCTGGCGCTTCCTGCGGTGCAGGACGCCATCCAGCCCGAGACTAATCGGGATGTCGAGCGCATGACCACGCTGATCATGACCGGCGTCACCGCCATGGCGCGCGGCACCGCCGAGAAGATGGAGCAGAAGGGCTATCTCTATCCCGCCCTGATCATCTCCGACACCCTCAGCGCCGCAGACATCACGCATGTCAGCAATGAAGTTCCCTTCATCAAGGGATGTCGGGTCAACAACACCTACATGAATCTGGTGCTGTGCAGCGATTATCCCTATCTGCAGGCGCTGAAAGCTATCGGCGTGGATATCGTGGGCCTCAGCGGCAATCACGTCAACGATTTCGGCCGCGAGGGAGCCCGGGAATCCCTGCAATTTTACAAGGACAACGGCATTCCCGCGTATGGCAGCGGCCTGAACGAAGAAGAAGCCTGCAAGCCGCTGCTGTGGGAATCCAACGGCAATCGCTACGCTTTTCTGGCCGCGCTGGCCTGGTGGCCCGAAGAAGCCTGGGCCACCGCCACCGAGCCCGGCGCCTGCTACTACTACGCCAATCGGGCCAAAATCATGGACATGATCCATCAGCTCAGCCAGCAGGTGGACATCGTCTCGGTGGAGCTGCAATTCGAGGAGACCTACAATCCCTGGCCCACCCGTGATCAGGTGGCGGAGTTTCGGGCGCTGCACAGCGCCGGAGCGGACATCGTCACCGGCGTGCAAAGTCATGTGCCCCAGGCGGTGGAGCCCTACGGCGTGCACGAGCCCCACGGCCCGGCCATCATCCTCTACGGGCTGGGCAATCTTTTCTTCGATCAAATGCAAAGCTGGGAGACCCGCACCGCGCTCATTCCCCGGCATACGATTTATCAGGGCCGACTGCTCAGCACCGAGTTGCTGACCACGGTTTTGGAGGATTTCGCCCAGCCCCGTTGGGCCACGCCCGATGAGCGGGCCAGCATCCTCAGCGCCATCTTCGCGGCGGCCCCGCCCCGAGATCGTCTGCCGGACCTGCCCACGCCGACGCCCTCGCCCACCGCCACG
>JALWDV010000838.1 GCA_027036755.1 Anaerolineae bacterium | reverse complement strand
GCTCATCCTCGACACCCTGCAGCAGTTAGCGGATGAGGGCATCGATGACAAGACGGTCGAGGCTTCGTTGAACACCATCGAATTCATGCTGCGGGAGATGAACACCGGACGATTCCCGCGCGGGCTGCTGCTTTACATCCGGGCGCTGGCTTTCTGGATGTATGACGCCGATCCTATGGCCCCGCTGGCCTTCGAGAAACCCCTGGAGCAGGTGAAAAAGCAGGCGTTGGCGGGCGAGGGCTATTTCGAGGGCTTGATCCGGCGCTATTTTCTGGAAAATCCCCATCGCACCCGCCTGGTTCTCTACCCGGATGCGGGGCTGAAACAGGCGTGGGAGGAGAAAGAGGCCGCCCGGCTGGCCGATGAAAAGGCTCGCATGACCGACCGCGATCTGGCCCGCATCAAAAAGGAGATGGCCGCGCTGCACCGCCTGCAAGAAGAGCCCGATGATCCCGACGCCCTGGCCGCCATCCCCCGGCTCAAGCTGAAAGACCTGGATAAAAAAATCCGCGTCATTCCCACCGAGATGCAGCGCCTGGCCGGGGGCGAGCTGCTCTACCACGATCTCGCCACCAACGGCATTCTTTATCTGGATGCGGCGCTGAATCTGGCTGTGCTGCCCGATGAACTCATCCCCTTCGTTCCGCTCTACGCCCGGGCTCTGGTGCACATGGGCAACGAGGGGGAGGATTTCGTCTCCCTTTCCCAGCGCATCGGCAGCAAGACCGGCGGCGTCAGCACCACGACTTTGACGGAGACGTCGTTGAGCGAGCGCATGCCCGTGACGCGGCTGGTGGTGCGGGGCAAGGCCACAGTCGAGCACGCGGGCGACCTGACCGACATCCTGCGCGACATCCTGCTCACCACCCAATTCGACGACAAGGAGCGCTTCCGCCAGATTCTGCTGGAGGAGAAGGCCCGGCAGGAAAGCTCTCTCATCCCCATGGGGCACCTGGTGGTCAACAGCCGTCTGCGGGCGCATTTCACCGCGGCCGATTGGATCAACGAGCAGATGAGCGGCGTCAGTTATCTCTTCTTCCTGCGGGAGCTCATCGAGCGGCTGGATGAGGTCTGGCCCGAAACCCTGGCCAATCTGCGCCGCATCAACGCGCTGTTGGTCGGGCGCAGCAATACGCTGTGGAACGTCACCCTGGATGAGCGAGGGTGGAGCCAAAGCCAGGACGCGGTGGCCGCGCTGATCCAGGCCATCCCCGACCGCCAGAGCGCAGCCGTCTCCTGGCGGATGGCCGCCCCGCCCGAGCGCGAAGGTCTGACCATTCCCGCCCAGGTCAACTACGTGGCCAAGGGCGCGTCCCTCTACGATGCGGGCTACGAGCTGGATGGTTCGGTTTTCGCCATTGACGCTTTTTTGCGCACGGCCTGGCTGTGGGAGCAGGTGCGAATGAAGGGCGGAGCGTATGGCGCTTTCTCCATCTTCGATTATCGTTCCGGCGTTTTCGACTTCGTCTCTTACCGGGACCCCAACCTGCTCGACACCCTGGCCGCGTATGACGCCACGGCTGATTTCCTGAAAGAAGTCTCGTTACACAAAGACGAGCTGGTCAAGAGCGTCATCGGGGCCATTGGCAAGATGGACGCGTATCAGTTGCCCGACGCCAAGGGCTACACCGCCCTGACCCGCCATCTCTTGGGCGAAAGCGATGATTTCCGTCAGCGGTTGCGCGATGAGCTGCTGGATGTCAGGGCGTCCGATTTTCGAGCCTTTGGCGACGCGCTGGCCGAATTGAACAAGATTGGGCATATCGTCGTGCTGGGCGGCGAAGCCGCCATCGATGAGGCCAACGAGCATCTCGCTCCGCCACTGAGCAAGACCCGAGTGTTGTAATCGCCACAAGGGTAGCAATTCCAAATAGTTCATCAATGTCAAATTTAGAATCCGCAAGCGAAAAGGAGGCGATTTTTCCCTCCCGGCCTCCTTTTTGCCCCCACCCCGCCCCTCCCCCGATACTCGCTGCGCTCGTGTTCGGGGGAGGGAGACGTCCATCTGCC
>JALWDV010000837.1 GCA_027036755.1 Anaerolineae bacterium | reverse complement strand
GGGTGTCGGCCTGGGTGAAGCGCCCGAGCAGCGGGTCGTACCAGCGGGCGCCGTAGAAATAGAGCCCCAACGCCGCCTCGTGATACTGCCCGGTGAAGCGTTTGGTTGTTAAGGTGCTGAACGGGCCTCCGCGGGCAGCGGTGCGCCGATACAAACGAAAGCCAATCTTCATGTGCCATTATGAACGAGGCAAAGAATCTCTTCTTCCCCAAATGGTGAGATTCACTTCGGCTGCGCTCAGGGTATGCTTCGGTTGCTATGCTACCTCAGAATAACACGAATATGCTATTGACGGAACAGTCCTTTCAGGGGCGATGAAGAAGTCATTCCCCTGTGTCATGTTCGCACGCAGATCTATCGTTCAATCCACTCAGGAGGGGGAAACTGTCCTAAACCAACAAAATACCATTTGTCATCCTGCTTTACCAAAGTGTAAAGCGCACCGGAACGCTCATTAGAAATAATTTGATCATCAATGCGAATTATCTGGTGAAAACTAACTTGTACTCGAGCGAGATTTGGAGAATCTTCCTTGACTTTTATTTCGATATCAGCGAATTCCATCGAGACCCCTTCTTCAATAGCTTTTTGAAAGCCTTTGATAACGATTTGGTTGCTAGAATCTTTCGGTAATGTCAATTGCTTAACTGCCGAGATATCCTTTTCGCTAAACGCCTTCAGCAAGCTCTTTACGGCAAGTTCTGGCGTTGCCTGATTGGGCGTGTTTTTTTCTTCTGAAAATTTCTCGGTATCTCCACAGGAGGTAACGAATAATAAGAGAATCAGCATACTGAGAATAAGTAATATGTGTAATTTTGTTTTTTGTTGGCAAGTGCCAAAGCAAGTATACTCCTGCATTATCTTAATCCTTGTACTGAATAAATCATGGGAATATGAACAGGTGTAAATTGAATAAAACCTTCAGGATCAGCGGATACATAGAAAGAATTCATCGGGGAATTCTGGTATGTCGTCATAATAATGATCCGAAGGTCTCCCATTGAGTTTCTTTGTAATATAAAAGTATCAGTATGCGTCATCTGGGTAACACCGTATCCACCATATCCAACCAACCCCAAAGCATCTATACCAGCAGAAATGCGCCCTGCGGGGGTGCCAAACTCGTTGGGTTCTGTTGGTAAACTATCTGGAGCAAAAGACTGCCCTAGTACAAATCCCGCCAGAAATTCCTGAGGGTTGATTTGACCGCCTTGCTGTTTGACGTCTAGGTTTGTCCAAGTACCTCGCTTGATAGGATTCTGTCTTGCATTTGGATGCATTGTGACATTGCCATAATCTTCACCAAACCAGTAATCCGAAACAGTGTAAGGTGCATCTAAACAAAATCCAGAATCACATGGGGAGTAAATTGGGAAATACTCATGTTGGGTTCGATAGATTTTTACACGGGGCGGTTTGTAAACCGATATCCAACGTTTGCCATAAAAAATCATTCCATTATTGTAAGCGCCTCCCGCTCTAATATCGTAAATAGATGGTAAGTCTTGGACGTATTTCCACCAAGGAAATCCACGCCCGCCGCCACCGTGACGCCCGCCACCACCGTGGCCCCCACCGCCACCACCATGCCCACCACCACCATTACCGCCACCGCCGCCGCCGCAGTCCGCGCCGCCCGGCCCGCACGGCTCGTACCGATGCCCGCTGGGGTCGGTGTAGCGGAGGGGGTTGTTCAACACATACGCATAGCGGTTGAAGGCCTGGGGCGCGGCCGGGTCGGGGATGAGGGTGTCGGCCTGGGTGAAGCGCCCGAGCAGCGGGTCGTACCAGCGGGCGCCGTAGAAATAGAGCCCCAACGCCGCCTCGTGATACTGCCCGGTGAAGCGTTTGGTTGTTAAGGTGCTGAACGGGCCGCCGCGGGCGTCTGCATCTCCACTGACCCGACATAAGGATAGACAACAATCTAACGTTGCTTCATCAAATGCGTCAGGGCTTCCTCGTATGCCACAAGCCACTCAGATTTCCCATACTCCAGCCGCTTTATCACTTT
>JALWDV010000836.1 GCA_027036755.1 Anaerolineae bacterium | reverse complement strand
CAGCAGAAGCCAAGCCACCGAAAATAGACAGACTACCTTAGCAGTTACAGTTCACGGAGAAAAATATCTCCAAATCTCACCTTTTTCTTCCTCCGTGCGCTCTGTGCCTCCGTGTTGAAGGTTTTTTTTCAGTAGAGGTAACTGCTAACGTACTTGACTTTAGTCGCCAAAAGCCACGAAGGCTCGAAGTTTTTCGAAGACACGAAGGAAAATAAAGAAAAATACTTCGTGCCTTCGCTTTTCTTCGTGTCTTCGTGGCAAAAAGTGGTGGCTGCACCTTAGTAGTTACCAGTAGAGTCAATGATGTGACCGGATCATGAAAAAGTTTCTGTTTGGCATCGCTATGTTGATCATCCTGCTGGCGATGGGCGCGGGCCCGAAAAGCAGCGCCCGGCCTCCCGCGCCCGCGCCCAAGCCGGATGCTTCGCCCCTGGCCGCCAGCCTGCGGCCCTTCGAAGAGAAAAGCGCTCTGACTGCGGCGGATGAGGCGACGGCCCGGGCCCTGCACGTCTGGGCCGGGCCCCAGCGCCTGCGCGTCATGGTGGAGGCCGACGCCCCTCTGCGTTTGCCCCCGGGCGCAGAGGTGGAACACCGGTCGGGAAGTCTCTATCAGGTGCGGGTGCAACGCGAAGCGTTGGGGCGGCTGGCCGCCGCCCCCGGCGTGCGCGCGGTGCGTCCGCCATTTCCCCACGTTGCAGCCGTCTTCAGCGAGGGCCTGTATCCCGCGGGCGTTTATCAATGGGTGAATGGCGGCTGGGATGGCCGCGGGCAGTCCATCGCGGTGATCGATTTGGGATTTCGGGGATGGCGGAATCTCCAAAATCTGGGCGAACTGCCCGTGTATGTCAACTGGCGCAATTTTCGGACGGATGGCGATTTCGAAAGCACGGAGCATGGGGCGGCCGTGGCCGAGATCGTTCACGACGCGGCCCCGGGCGCAAGCCTCACCCTCTACGCCATCGACACCGAGCTGGAACTGGACCAGGCCGTGGATGCGGCCATCGCCAGCGGCGTGGATGTCATCGTTCATTCGGTGAGCTGGTTCAACACCGGCCCGGGCGACGGCACGGGCGCCATCGCCGACATCGTGCACAAGGCCGACAACGCGGGCGTGTTGTGGGTGAACGCGGCAGGGAATCAGGCCCGACAGCACTATCAGAGCCAGTTCGTCGCCTCTGGCTCCAACCGCCATCTTTTCGCCCCAGGCGATGACGGCAACGACATCTTTCTCAACGCGGGCGAGACCGTTTGCGGCATGTTGAGCTGGGACGCCTGGCCTCTCACCGATGACGATTACGATCTCTACCTCTATCGGGGAATGAAGTGGGTTGCTCGCAGCGACAACGCCCAAAACGGCGGACAGCCGCCCACCGAATCCCTCTGCTATTCAGCGCCAGTGGCCGACACTTACAGCTTCGTCATCGTGCATTACTCCTCGGGCAAGCCGCCTGTGCGTCTGCGCTTGTTCGACACCGGAGCCAATCTGCAATACAGCACGCCCGCAGGCTCCATCGTGCAGCCCGCAGACGCGCCCCAGGCCCTGGCCGTGGGCGCGATCTTCTGGCTGGACCCCTATCATCTGGAATCCTTCAGCAGCCAGGGCCCCACAACCGACGGTCGGATCAAACCGGATATCGTCGCCTATGACGGCGTCAGCACCGTCACCTACGGCTATTCCAACAATCTCGACTATGATCATGGCGGCGCGGGCTTTTTCGGCTCGTCGGCCAGCGCCCCCCTGGCGGGCGGTGCGGCCGCGTTGGTGCGCCAGCGTTTTCCCGGGTGGGGCCCGGCCGCGGTGCGGGATTTCCTCACCCATCAGGCCATCGACATGGGCGATCCAGGCCCGGACACGCGCTACGGCAACGGGCGGTTGCACCTGCCCCTCGATCAGCCCACGATGACGCCCACCGCGACCGCCACGCCCACCGCGACCGCCACGCCCACGCCCACCAACACGCCCACCCGCACCCCGACGCCCACAGCCACAGCCACCCCGACATCGACGCCAACGCCCACCGTAACCC
>JALWDV010000835.1 GCA_027036755.1 Anaerolineae bacterium | reverse complement strand
GCGGGGTGGGGGCAAAAAGGAGGCCAGGAGGGGGAAATCGCCTCCTTTCCGCTTGCGGATTCTAAATTTGAAATTGCTGAATGACGTAATGTGACATTGTCAAAGTAGTTACGATTCGTTACTATCTTTTCTCGGGATACAGGCCCAGCACGCCTTCTTCGCTGGCCTCGCAAACGCCCCGCTCGGTGATGAGACCCGTGACGTACTTGCGCGGGGTCACATCGAAGCCGAAATTGGTGGCCGGGCTTTCCGCGGGTGTCAGCAGCACCTTTACGATCTCGCCCTGATACAGGCCCTGGATGAATTTCACCTCATCCTCCCCCCGCTCTTCGATGGGGATTTCCTTGACGCCATCCCGGATTGTCCAGTCGAAGGAGGAGGAAGGCAGGGCCACGTAGAAGGGCACGCCGTTATCGTGCGCAGCCAGGGCCTTGAGATACGTGCCGATCTTGTTGGCCACATCGCCGGTGTAGGTGGTGCGGTCGGTGCCGGTGATGACCATATCCACCAAGCCGTGCTGCATGAGATGCCCGCCCACATTGTCGGCGATGACGGTGTGGGGCACGCCATGCTGTCCCAGCTCCCACGCGGTGAGCCGCGCACCCTGATTCCGGGGCCGGGTTTCATCCACCCACACATGCACTTTGATGCCGCGGTTATGGGCCTCGTAGATGGGCGCGGTGGCGGTGCCATAATCCACAAACGCCAGCCAGCCCGCATTGCAATGGGTGAGGATGTTGACGGGCGCGCCGTTCTTTCGCTTGCTGATCTCCTCGATGATGCTGACGCCATGCTCGCCAATGCGTCGGCAGAAATCCGCGTCCTCATCAGCGATATCCTTGGCCGTCTGGAAAGCCGTCGCCACCTTCTCGTCCACCGTCGGCGCTTCGGCCATGGCGTCCAGTTGGCGATGCACAGCCCATTCCAGGTTCACCGCGGTGGGCCGGGTGGCCTTCAGCTTTTCGCCCGCGGCCTCCATGAACGCGGTGAAAGCCTCGGGTGAATCCTTGGGCGCCTCCAGAGCCGCCAGATACATGCCGAATCCAGCGGTAGCGCCCACCAGGCCCGCGCCGCGGATGTGCATTTCCTTGATGGCTCGCGCTGCCTCATCCACATTGGTCAGGTCTTCGATGATGAATTTATGAGGCAAAAAACGCTGATCGATAACCTGCACCACCCTGTCGTCGTCTTCTTTCACCCAGATGGTGCGATAATGTTTGCCATGAACGTTCATGCTATGCTCCTTTCGATGAAATTTCGGTAATCAGTCATGCTTCTTGTAGTAGGTGATGGCCAGAGCGATGGCGAGCACCAGGCCCTTGATGATGTTCAGCGAGTAATAGGGCACCGACATCATAATCAAGCCATTTTCCAGCAAGCCCACCAAAATCGCGCCCACCAGGGTGCCGATGGCGTTGGGTTTCTTCACCCCGGCCACCGAAAAGCCGATGAAAGCCGCGGCCACCGCGGGCATGAGATAACCGGCGCCCGAGTTGATCTGGGCCGAGCCGATGCGGGCGGCCAGCATGATGCCTCCCATGCCCGCCAGCAAGGTGGAAAGAAAATAGGCCAGGGTGCGATAACGATTCACCGGGATGCCCGAAAGCCGGGCCGCTTCGCGATTGCCTCCCACGATGTAGAGATAGCGGCCATGTTTGGTGTATGTGAGAAAAACATGCACCAACATCACAATCACCAACATGATGAGAATGATGTAAGGCGATTGGCCGATGAGCCGGAATTCGGGCGGGATGGTCCCGGTGGTGGGCGTGCCATCCAATCGCGGCATCCCCTGACTGATGGAGCCGCCCCCGGTGTAGGTCATGGCCACGCCCTCGAAGATGAACATGGTGGCCAGCGTTGCCAACAAATCGAAGATGTGCAGCTTGACGATGAGAAAAGCGTTCACCACAGCCACGATGAGAGAAATGAGCAGAGCCACGATAATGGCGGGGATCGCGCCCCATCCATACCAGACGAAGAAGGACATCACCAGCGCCACGGTGAAGGTGGCCACCGAGCCCACAGAGAGATCGAACCCATCCACCGTCAACGAGACCGTAATGCCTGTGGCGATGACGGTGACGATGGAAATGCTCCGCATGATCGTCACCATGTTGGAGGCGGTGCGGAAGGATGGCATGGTGATGGCAAAGAAAGCAAGCAGGACAAAGATCGTAATGATCGTTCCCCACTTGCTGAGAAAATCAACAATGCCAGAGAGTTGTTTTTTATTTGTTGTTTCGGATGTTACAGTCATTGATTATTGACCTCCGGCAGAATAGAAAAGAATTTTCTCTTCCGTTGCTTCTGAAGTCTCGAATTCTTTAACGATGGTGTAGTCATACATCACATAGATGCGATCTGAAATATCCAAAATCTCGGGAATTTCGCTGGAAGCGTAGATGACGCCCTTGCCGCGGCGGGCCAGCTCGCCGATGAGCTCGAAGATATCGCGCTTGGCGCCCACATCCACGCCCTTGGTGGGCTCATCGAAGATGTACACCTCTGCGTCGGCGATAAGCCACTTGCCCACCGCCACCTTTTGCTGATTGCCGCCCGAAAGATAAGCCACTTTCTGATTTTCGCTTGGCGTAACAATGCCCAATTCATTGATCACCTTTTTGGCGACTTCCCGTTCCGCCTTGGTGTTGACAAAGTCGGGGCCATTCGTGAATTTATCGAGGCTGGGAAGCGTGAGATTAACGAAAACCGGCTCATCCACCAGGATGCCTTCCTTGCGCCGTTCTTCGGGCACCAGGGCTACGCCCTGTTTCACCGCTTTGTGCGGAGAGCTTATCTTCAAGGGCTTGCCGTGCAGCAGCACCTCGCCCGATTTGATGGGAAAAGCTCCGAACAACGTCTTGCACAACTCGGTCTTGCCTGCGCCCACCAGACCGGTGATTCCCACGATCTCGCCCGCCCGCACCTGAAAACTCACGTCCCGCACCCGATCATACTCCTCGCTGAGATTTTTCACCTGATAAATGACATCGCCGATGGGCACGTGGGCCTTGGGATAAGTCTCCTCGAAACGGCGGCCCAACATCAGTTCCACCAACTTTTGCTGGGTGAGCTGTTCGATGACGCCATCGAACACCACCCGGCCATCGCGCAAGATGGTGATGGTCTCACAAATTTCGAAAATCTCTGGCAGACGATGCGAGATGAACACCACGCCCACATTCTGATTTTTCGCCAGATCTCGCATCAGACGAAACAG
This sequence comes from Anaerolineae bacterium, assembly GCA_027036755.1. Lineage (GTDB taxonomy): Bacteria > Chloroflexota > Anaerolineae > J102 > J102 > M2005. Next base: position 3,012 of record JALWDV010000835.1, on the reverse strand, counting down.
CTCCTCGGTCTCGGTCTGACTCAGAGGCGCCGTCGGCTCATCCAATACCAAAAAATTGGTGTTGGTGGCCAGCGCCCGAGCGATGAGCACCATTTGCTTTTCGGCCAGACTCAAATCCTGCACCAGCATGTGCGTATCCAACTGGATGCCCACTTGCTTCATTACTTCTCGGGCTGTGCGATGGATATTGCCCCAGCGAATGAGATGCTTCCCTTTCATCTTGGTGGCCATTTTATCCAGCATGATATTTTCGGCCACCGTGAGATATGGAATGAGGGCCGTATCCACTTCCTGAAATACGACATCAATGCCCAGGTCTTTGGCTTCATAGGGATGACGGATATTCACCTTTTCTCCGTCGAAATAGATTTCCCCCTCGTAATGGTCATACGCGCCGCCCAAAATCTTCATCAGCGTTGATTTCCCTGCGCCGTTGGCTCCGACCAGGGCGTGAATCTCACCGCTTTGGACGGTGAAATCCACCAGATCCAACGCCTTGACGCCAGGGAATTCGATGGATATCCCCTTCATCTCAAGTTTGTGTTTGGGTTCCATGCCGATGTCCGCCTCCTGTAAGGACACAGGGGGGCGACCATCCCCGCCCGGAAGCGGGGACAGCCACCCGAATGTCTGATGTTAGCTCAGATGAGCGCAACCGCTACTTGCTGCCGTGCACAGCGCGCAGCTTGTCCATCCAGGGCTCATTGAAGGCGTCGGAGTCGCCCCAGCCCTCGATGACCTCATTCAGGGTCTGCATGGTGGTGTCGGGCTTGAGGTCGCTCTGGCGGATGAGTTTGGCTTCGAGGTCGTATTCGTCGGGGGTTTCCTCGCCCGCGAACTTCTTGGCCAGCAGGCGCATGTCCACGATGCCGATGAGCTTGGGATCCACCGCAGCAGTGGCGATCCACACGCTGCCGGGCTCGCGCATCAGGTTGATGTCCTGGTTGGAGATGTCGATGGAGATCAGCTTGATGTCGGTGCGGCCGGCGTCTTTCAGAGCAGTGTAAGCGCCCTTGGCCATCTCATCCCAGGAACCCCAGATGGCGTCGATCTCGCCTTCGGGGTATTTGGGCAGCACTGCGCTGACCTTGGCGGCGATGTCGCCCTGCACGTCCTGGAAGTTGGTCGGGCCAATGGTTTCCAGGGTGATCAGGTGGCCTTCCTCTTCGAGAGGCTTGTACACCGTCTCGCGGCGATCCAGGGGCGGCACGCCGGGGCCCCACCACAGCTTGATGATGCGGGCGGGATCCGCGACCTCGTTGATGACGCCCAGAGAGAGCCGGGCCAGAGCGAAGTCATCCTGGAAGGTGCGGGTGATCTCGGGCAGGCCCTTGCCATCCTTCTCGATGACGGTGTCGAAGGTGACGACTTTGATGCCCTTGTCCACCGCGGGCTTCAGCATGTCGTAGGAATAGTCCTTCTTGCCATGAGAAATGACGAGGCCGTCATAGCCCTTGGCGATAGCCTGATCCACCAGCTCCTGGAACTTGGCGTCATCATTATCGGCGATGAACGTATCCACCTTGAAGCCGAAGGATTCACCCTCAGAGCGGGCGCCATCCAGGAATTGCTTGGTGTGATCGTCGGAGGGCAGATTGCGGATGACCGCGACCTTGATCTGCTTGCCGCTGGTGAAGATCTCGGGCACGCCTTCAAGATCAGCAGCGGGCGCAGCTTCTTCCTTCTGCTGAGCCGGCGCCTGGGTGGGTTCGGCCGCGGGCTTGGACTGCGAGCAGGCCGTTACGGCCAGGGCCAGCAGTAACACAAGGGCGACAATGGTCAAAATCTTCTTCATCTTGAAACTCCTTTTGGATTGGGTGAAGAAATGGATAAAAGTGAAAGAGATAGGGGTGAGTGGGAATGTGAATTCGTTCTGGTAGACTGCTGAACCTCCTTATCTAAAGCGTCTTTGGGATAATAGCCTTCCAGATTTTTGTTTCGTTCTGGGTCGTGATGGGAAGCATGCGCATAGAGATGATCACATAGAGCGCATCCACCAGCGTCATCTGTGCGATGCGCGAGGCGATGGCTTCGACCCGGGTCTCGCGGGAGACTGCCAGCAACGTCACATCGGCGTATTTGGTGATGGGAGACTCGGCGTTGCCGGTGATGACGATGGTGGATGCGCCGTTGCGCTTGGCTTCTTCGATGGTAAGCACCGGGTCGGTGGAGCTGCCAGATTGTGAAACCCCCACTACCACATCGCCCTCTTGCACCAGAGCCGCCTCCATCAGTTGCAGATAAGAATCCGTTTGCGCCCGCACATTGAATCCCAGCCGGAAGAACATGTGATACATATCCTGCACGATGGGGCCCGACGTGCCCACGCCGATGATCAGAATCTGCTCCGCCGAAGCGATCATGTCTGCGGCCTTGACAAGCGCAGCGCCGTCCAGCACTTCCAGCGTGTCTTGCAAAGCCTGGATGTTGGAATGGAACACCTTGCGGGCGATAGTGATGGCGTCATCGTCCTCGCTGATGTCGTCATGCACCAGTTGCGTAGGCGTCGCCATATCCTGCACGATGGCCAGCTTCATATCGGTGTAGCCCTGGAACCCCGCGGCCCGACAAAATCGCAATACGGTCGTATCACTGACGCCACATTCGCGGGCGACCTGGGCCATCGACATGTGCACCACATCTTCAGCGTGTTGCAACACCCACTGCGCGACCCTTTGTTCGGCTGCGGCAAAGGCGGGGAGCCTGCTTCTAATTCGGGCGAGGGGGTTGGCAGAATGATTCACGCTGGATCCATTTTGCCGTGCATTTTCTTCGGGCATTCTACTCTTGTTGATGTCGTGGTGGTACAACAACGATGCGATCAAGAAAGTGGCGATGCCACAGTTTAGCAGAATTCCCTCCCCCTGTCAATCCCCAAACGCCCATCGAGACCGTATCAGTTTAGTCGGTGCAACCATGTTTGGCGCTTTGGCCCCGCCGACTGGAAGTCGGGGCTAGAGGCCTTTGGCCGCCTGTCTGCCTGCGCAGACAGATCCAGCGGGACGAAAAATG
>JALWDV010000834.1 GCA_027036755.1 Anaerolineae bacterium | reverse complement strand
CCCCCCCGCAAGCGGTGGGGAGGGCTCTCCGTCTGCAAAAAACTTTGCAAACCAGCGGCTCCCTCCCCTGCAAAGGAGCGAAGCGACTGGCGGGGGAGGGACGGGGTGGGGGCCAGGTCCAGCGGCCAAGGCTGCAAAACTGACGAACGCTGTCTTGAACGTTGGCTCAAGCAGGCCTACCTTAGTAGTTACGTCTATTTTCGCATTGACGAGAGGAGTTGAGTATGGATGACAAAATGCAAGAGGATTTTTCACCCATCCTTTCCCCGGATGAAAAGGCCCGGCATCGCGGGCGTCTGGGACTGGCCATCCCCTGGGAGCACATGCCCTGGTGGGTGATCATCACGGCAATTATCGCCATTCTTGTTTTCTTTTCCATTGTCAATAACGAATACTACCGCAACGCCTTTTATTTCATTTTCGATCTGCCCTGGAACCAGGACGTGGTGCAAAACATATCGGGGAGAAAGATCGGGGAAGACGGCAGTTGGTCCTACACCCTGACGACGCCCATGGATCCGGGCCAATATACCTATTGGGTGGAATACTACGGCGAAAACAAGGCCCCTCTGGGCAAAGAGGGCCCATTCAAATTCGAAATCCCCAAGGGCGCACCCGAGGTGGAGCAGCCGCCATTGCAGCCTTCGGAAGAATACATCCTCCTGAGCACATCGACGCCGACCTTATCGGGCAAAGCGCCTCCGGGCGTGAAAAACGTCATTCTCATTGACGACTTCAGCGGGCAGCCATTGCGGATTTTGGAACGCATCTGGAACGCCCGGGGCGTGATGATGACCATCAAGGTGACCATCATCTCCTTCCTGACGGCCCTGGTGCTGGGGCTCATCTTCGGCATCATGCGCGTGGCCGATGGCTCGCCCGATCTGCGCCCGGGCGTTTGGAAGCGTTTGGGCTTTGGCGTCATCCTTTTCGTCCTCCTGCTGGTCGTCATGCCCGAATGGCGAACGCCGCTGAAAGCCGCGGTCGCGTTCCTGGTCACCGAGGCGTTCTTTGCGCTGCTGCCCGCCATGCCCTACACCCTCTCTACGCTTTATGTCGAGATTGTGCGCGGCGTGCCCATGCTGGTGATCATCCTGTACATGGGATTTGCGGTCACGCCCGCCATCCGCAACGCCACCGATGGCAACATCGATCTGCGGGGGTTGCCAGCCGCCATCATTGGCCTTTCCTTTGGCTACGGCGCTTACATGGCCGAGGTCTTCCGCGCGGGCATCCAGTCCATCCCCAAGGGACAAATGGAAGCGGCCCGCTCGTTGGGCATGACTTACTTCCAGGCCATGCGCCTGGTCATCCTGCCCCAGGCCATCCGCCTGATTTTGCCGCCCCTGGGCAACGACCTCATCGCCATGCTCAAGGACACTTCCCTGATCTCGGTCATCGCCCTGCCCGAGATGCTGCAATCGGGCCGGTTGTGGATTTCCCGCAACTTCCGGGCCTTCGAGGGCTTCAACTCCGTCATGATCCTCTACCTGATTATGACACTGTTCCTCTCGATGATGGTGCGGGTGGTGGAGCGCCGCTCCAGGCTGCCTTCGAAATAGAAGCCTGCAATGAAATAATCTGTAACTACCAAGGCGCAGCCACCACTTTTTGCCACGAAGACACGAAGAAAAGCGAGGCACGAAGTATTTTTCTTTATTTTCCTTCGTGTCTTCGCAAAACTTCGAGCCTTCGTGGCTTTTGGCGACTAAAGTCAAGTACGTTAGCAGTTACAACAATCTGGGCCAATCCATCTGGCGCGGGATGCAAACGCCCGCCGTTTTTACGCGACGCCGACAAATCCGGTTGAATCGTCGCCAACCCCATCATCATGCCAAGACCTCTTCTCAAATGGCAGCCAGGCGTGCAAACGGGCCGCTATCTCATGCGATTCGTGCTGCTGCTGATCCTGGTGCGGCTGGTGCGAGACGCCAGCATCCGCATGATGTACCCCTTCCTGAACGATTACGCTCGGGGGTTGGGGATCACCCTGGCGGCCATGGGCGGGCTGATGATGCTGCGCACCTGGCTGGTGGCGCTGGCGCCTTTTTTCGGGCATCGGGCGGATAAAATCGGAGCCAGGCCTCTGCTGATGGTTGGATTCGCGTTGCAGGGAGCGGGGCTGCTGGCGTTCGGCTTCTCTTCGGGGCTGGGGATGGCCGCGGCCGCGATCCTGGCGCTGGGCGTCAGCGATGCCCTGACCTATCCGCTGATGCAGGCCTACATCAGCGAGAATGCGCCCGCAAGCCAGCAGGGACGGGCGTTGATCACGGTGGAGTACAGTTGGGCCATCACGGGCATCGTCATCATGCCCATCTTCGGCTGGCTCATCGGCGGGTTCGGCTGGCAAACGCCCTTCCGCATTCTCAGCGTCTTCAGCGGCGTTGCAATCTTGTTCCTGGCGTTTTTGCTGCCCCCCAGCCACCCCAAACCCCACGCCGAGCAGGCCTCTTTCGTTTCGCAACTGGGGCTCATCTTGCGAGATCGCAGCGCGCTGGGCTCGGTGCTGGTCAGCGCCACCATCTTCATCGCGGCCGAAACCTACTTCATCACCTGGGGAGCGCATCTGGCTCGGGATTTCGCGCTTTCGCCCGAGCGCATCGGGCAGGTGGCTTCGGGCCTGGGCGTGATGGAGCTGCTGGGCTCGGTCATCGCCAGCCTCATCATCGATGGCATGGGCAAACGCCGCGGGGTGATGACGGGCGTCGTCTTCTTCCTCTTCGCCCTGGTCTCCCTCATCGGGCTCGGCGCATCGCTGTGTGCGACCCTGGCGGGCATGGGGTTGATCTCCATCGCCATCGAATACAGCATCGTCTCCACCATTCCCCTGATGGCCATCCAGCGGCCCGGCAACCGGGCCACGGTGCTGGCCCTGGGTGCGATGGCGGGCGCATTCACCCGCAGTTTCTCCGATCCCCTGGCCGCCTGGCTGCTGGAGCATCACGGCTATCTGGCGGCCATGGCCTACGGCTTTCTGGCCCTGGTCGTGGCCCTGGGGCTGCTCTGGGGTTGGGTGCAAGAACGAGGCGCGGCCGCGGTGAAAGCGGCGACGTAAGAGGCCCCGAACTTTTGGATTGTTCCCATTTTGCGCTATCCTATCGGCCATGACGAAAACGATGATTTCCTCCCGCGATCTCATACGCCAAACCCTGGCTGGAATCCCGCCCGAACGACTTCCCATGGGCGAACTGGTGATCGATGACGAGCTGGTTCGCGAGCTGGTGGGGCTGGACTTCGACGATGAAATTCCCATGCCAGCGAAGAAGGCGCTGCTGGAGCGCTGGGGGCATGATCTGGCGTCGGTTTCCTTTTCCCACGGGTGGGGCGCGCTCACCCAGCCCGATTTTCTGGATAGCCTGGCCCGGGTCACTTATTGGGCCAATCACAGCGATCTTTTCGTCTTCGCGCTCATCGACGGCCCCTTCAGCCTGGCGTCTCGGGCCTGGGGCTGGGAGCAGGCGCTGACGCGTTTTTCGAGCGCGGACGCGGAGCTGGAATCCTTCCTGGCGGACGCGATCATCGACACTGGCGATCTGTTTCGCACCCTGGCGGATATGGGAGCCAACGGCGTCATCATTGGCGATGACATCGCGTATCGCCGCGGGCCATACATCAATCCCGAGCATCTGCGTCGGGCCTATTTTCCCTTCCTCACCCTGATGGTGGGACAGGCGCAAGATATGGGTCTGGCCGTGGTGTTTCATTCCGATGGCAATCTCTGGACTGTATGGAATGACATTCTGCGCTCGGGCGTGGATGGCGTGCAGAGCCTGGACGCTTTCTCCGCCATGTCGCTGGAACTAGCCCGGCAACGCAGCGATGATTCCTTCTGCCTGTGGGGCAATCTCGATTTGGGCTGGCTGATGCGCCTGCCTCAGCAGGAGGAGATCGAGGCGCATCTGCAAGAGCAATTGCAGGCGGTGCGGGGAACGCCCTTCATCTTTGGAACCAGCGGCGGCCTCAGCGCAGGGCTTTCGCTGCCTCATCTCGATGCGGTGTATGACGTCGCCAAATCAATCCCCTGGACGCCTCCGACGAACGCGACGAAATCGTAGCGGACGTGTTATAATGCGGTAGTGAATATCCATTTCCAACCCCACCCCCAATCGAATATCCAATCCAAAGGAGGATGTCATTGAATTACCTGTTTGTCATTTTGTCCATCTTGCTCGGTTATCTGATTGGCAGCATCCCGATGGGGTATATCGTCGCCAAATTCCGGGGGATCGATATCACATCTGTCGAAAGTGGACGCACAGGCGGCACCAACGTCTCTCGGGCGCTGGGCTGGCGCTACGGCCTGCTGACCGGTGCGTTGGACATCCTGAAAGGCGCGGTGGCGGTGTTGCTGACCCGCCATCTCTTCGGCAACGATCCGGCCATCTACGCGGCTTTGGGCGGCGCTTTCGCGGTCATCGGCCACAACTGGTCCATCTTCCTGGGCTTCCGCGGCGGTGCGGGCGGAGCGACCGCGGGCGGGGCGCTCATCGCACTCAATCCTCTGGCCGGGGCTATTCTCGTCCCCACCTTCATCATCATCCTGTTCGTGGTGCGTTACGCCTCGGTGGCCACCATGACCATTGGTCTGGGCAGCCTCGCCATCCTCACGCTGTTTTATCTGGTGGGATGGAACACGCCCGCGGGGCAGATTTTGTTCGGTGCACTGGCCTCCATCGCCATCATTTGGGCGTTGCGTCCCAACATCAAGCGTCTGATTCAGGGCAATGAACGCAGGATAACCTTCGGGCAATCCTGAGCTTTCGGGCGTCTTCGATGCGGATATTGATTATCGGCGGCGGCGCCATTGGCAACTTCCTCGCCGCCAGATTGACCGAGGCCCGGGTTTCGGTCGCTCTGGCGGCGAGGCCGCGTACAGCAGACGCGGCGGCGGAGCAAGGGGGCTTGCGTTTGGTGGAGGTGGACGGGCAAGAGAAGCTGCTGGAGCTGCCGGTTTATCCCTCGGTGGCCGCGGCGTTCGCGGGGGATGACGCCTTCGATCTGCTGATCCTGGCGGTGAAATCTTATCACACCGAAACCGCGGGGCGAGAGGTGTTGGAGGCGGGCGGCGAGGGGATTCCGCTGCTCGCGATCCAGAATGGCGTGGGGAATGAGGAATCTCTGGCCGGAATTTTGCCCGATTCGCCTATCCTGGCCGGCGTGCTGACCACGCCCGTGGCGGTGCTGGGCCCGGCCGCCATCAAAATCTCCCGTCCCTCGTTCAAATTCGGGCTGGCCCCCGGCCCCAACGCCCGCGATGTCTCCATCGTCGCGCTGCTGCTGACGAATGCCGGTTTTGCGGTGACCACCTACGAGGGTTACCGCTCGCTGAAGTGGTCCAAGCTGCTGATGAACATCCTGGCCAACGCCCAATCGGCCATCTTGGGCTACACGCCCGCCCAGATTTTCGCGGATCCGCGGCTGGGGAATCTGGAGCTGCGGGCCTGGCGCGAGGCGCTGGCCGTGATGCAGGCGTCGGGCGTGAAGCCGGTGGCGGTGGGCGGCTATCCCCTGCCCCTGGCCGCTCGGGCGGTGCGGCGTTTGCCCCTGAGCCTGACGCGGCCCATCTTCGCTCGTTTCATCGTGGGCGGGCGGGGCGAGAAAATGCCATCGCTGTACTACGATCTTCATCCCCGGCGACGTTCTCATTCCGAAATCGAGTGGCTGAATGGCGCGGTGGCCCGGACAGGCGAGAATTTGGGCGTCTCCACCCCGGTCAACGCCGCATTCACCCGCATTCTACGGGCGCTGCTCAGCGGCGAGGCGAACGCGGCCGACTGGGCGGGCCAGCCAGAGAAGTTGTTGGCGGCTGTCGCAACGGTGGAAAATAAGTAGCGTGTTGGTACGGGCGCCTTCTGAAATTTGGATGCACTGCAAAAAGGATTTTCAACACGGAGACACGGAGGACACAGAGAAAAAACAAGGGGTTCACGGAGAAAATCCTCTCCAAACCTTATCTTTTGGGTGCGTCCCATTTCGGTTGGAAGCGTTTGCCACGTCCGCCCGGCGATGAACTCGCCGGGCTACAAAACTGCGCCGGATAAATCCGGCTAGCCCCGCAGGGGCGCTGTTTCTAGCCGGGGGACTTCATCCCCCGGCGCTGGCCGCGAGCGCGAAGCGCCCCGTTAATGAATGGATTATTGGCATGGTTCAGATCGTCCTTCCTTCAGCTTTACAATTTCAATAGGGTCAACGCCTGGCAAAGCACGTCAAACGTAAAGCGTCAAACGTCAAAACGTGGCG